>JAIDQW010000465.1 GCA_029062075.1 Paramuribaculum sp. | reverse complement strand
ATGGTTCAGTATATTACAGAGCGAGTAAATAAATGGCACTGATATGACAAATTTCGACTCTCTCAAAAATCTGCTTGAAAAAAATCGTAGCGTCCGGCGTTTTGACTCCTCAAAACCGGTAACAGAATCTACACTCCGCTCTCTTGTTGAGCTGACACGGTTCTGTGCCTCCGGCAGAAATCTGCAACCGCTCCGCTATCGCCTCGTTCACTCTGCTGATGAGTGTGCCGCTCTTTTCCCCTCACTCGCTTGGGCCGGATACTATAAGGATTGGGACGGACCATCTGCCGGTGAAAGACCTGTTGCATACCTTGTCCAGTGCATCGACACCGAACTTGCTCCGGACTGCCTTTGTGATGATGGGCTGCAGCTTGAGGCAATATCCCTCGGAGCCACAGCCCTCGGCATTGCCGGTTGCATTATCAAAGCTTTCAATGTCAGCGCGGTAAGCAAAGCGTTGTCTATTCCGGAGAGATTCAAACCCAGATACGTGCTCGCACTCGGATATCCTGCTGAAAATGTGAAGATTGTAGAACTCGCCCCGGATAGTGACATCAAATATTACCGGGACAACTCAGACACCCAATGTGTGCCTAAACGATCCCTTGAAGATCTCATAATTAATTAGGCTGAACTTTTTCTGAAGAGGATCTGTTTTCATAATGTAGAAACTCGAAAATCACTATTATTATGAAACGACTCTTCAAATTTATTCCGGTATTATTCGCAGCACTCCTTGCTTCTTCATTTATAAGCTGCAGCGATGACGATAAGGACATCAATCCAACCGATCTCCCTGCCAATGCTAAAGCGTTTATTGCTACATACTATCCTGCCGCACAGGTTGTAAAGACAACCAAGGATAAGAGCGAGTATGATGTTGTGCTGAACAACGGTCACACTATCGACTTCAACAAGGACGGCGAATGGATTGATGTTGATGCACCCGCCGGACAAAATGTTCCCACAGGGTTCTATCCCGCATCTATTGACACTTATGTCTCATCAAACTTCGGTACATCCGGAGGTATAAATGAAATTTCAGTTGATTCAAGAGGCTTCGAGGTTGACCTGGTTTCCGGAGTCGATCTACGTTTCGATAGCACCGGCAATTTCACCGGACTTGATAATTAACAATATAGGATAATAACATATATAACGAAAAAGGGTGTCAGAGATTTTTCACTTTGACACCCTAATTATTTATATTCAGCAAGTTCAGTCAAGCGCCTCCACGATAGGGCGACCCACCCACGATTGCGGCTGAGTAAGTCCGAGCAAAGTTGCCATTGTAGCTGTAACATCATACTGCAT
This sequence comes from Paramuribaculum sp., assembly GCA_029062075.1. Classification (GTDB taxonomy): domain Bacteria; phylum Bacteroidota; class Bacteroidia; order Bacteroidales; family Muribaculaceae; genus Paramuribaculum. The sequence continues at coordinate 4,981 of JAIDQW010000465.1, read as the reverse complement.
ATAAGCCCCTTTCAACTCACCCGCCTGCTTGATTCCGGGGCCCGACATGATTAAAGGAGTGTTCATCTCAGCAAGGTTTTTTCCGCCGTGTCCCTTACCTGTTCCGCCATGATCGGCAGTAATGATAAATACGGTATCATCAAAAATTCCCGCTTCCTTCGTTGCGCTGATAATCTTCGCAATCTCTCCGTCAAGATAGTTCAATATATCGTAGTACGCCTGTGTGTCATGTCCATCTGCATGCCCCACATGGTCGGGATTGTCGTAGGTAATTACCATTAGCGTCGGTTTGTAATCCTTGATAAGTTTCACGCCAGCTTCTGTGATAGCCGATGAGTTGTTGTTTTCTCCAACAGGAACATTGGCATGATAAGTGATAGCAAGAGTGTCAACAAGATATGCTATCCCCTGCCACTCATATATTGCGGCTGTCGGCTCCTCCGCTCTCTGATCTTTCATCAGAGTAAAAATGGTGGAGGGCATGCCGTTGGGACCAAGATCTATAGGTGGAATCTCCGGAGATTTGCTACCCCACTCGGTGTAGCCGTGACCTTCTGTCGGGAGTCCCATAAAAAGAGATGCCCAGTTTATCGCGCTGCTGGACGGCAGGACTGATCGTTTTTTCAATGTCCATGCACCGCTATCCATCAGCCCTTTGACTGTAGGCATATCAGCTTTAGGCATAGAATATCCGCCCCAGCCGTCAAGACCAATGAATATCACATGTTTGGGTTTAGCTGCATTGGCTTGAAACGAAAACATCACCGCTGTCAGCAATGCTATCATGGACAAAAATCCTCTTGTAGTTTTCATTATTATTGGTTTAGATTATTGATTCTAAAAATCATCCATCATATCGTAATCGTCCTGCTCCTCATGAAAATCGTCAAAAGACTGATTGCTCCAACCTGAATAATCCCTCTCCTCATAATAACGTGAAGAAGAGGAATGATACTGATTTCTATACTTATTATCATTCCTTTTTTTATCCTCTTCACCAAACAGCCAGCGAAACAGGGCAATTTCACCTATAAAATTCCAAAATCCCATAATTAATAATACCAAAAATATTTGAAGTCATACGATACTGATTAGGTGTCTTATCAGCTTTGTCATACTTTATTTCTACTTGATTGTTCATTGTTTTCTATATTTAGTGGAATTGTTGGGAATTTTGGGAAAGCTGAGAATGTTTGGATTCTCTATGGTATTCTTCCTTCATTCCCATTATTCTCATAATTCCCATTATTCCCAACTTTCTCATTACGATAGGCTATCCGCGCTCGAGTCATCTCTTCGCGAATGCCCCCTCTTTCAAGAAAATCTTTTTTTGCTCGCTCAACCAGTCTGTTAAGCAAGAATATCTCTTGATGGATTAAAGTGATAGCAAGATTCGCAAGAGTCACATCATCGCGTTTTGGAGCGACCTCCCGGTAAAGAGATGAGTCATTGTGGGTCTTACAAAACTCTCTTACCTCAATTTGTTTACTCTCATCCCATGTCCTTAAATTCCTGACCCTTAGATAATCCTCATAGTCAGCCAACAATTCATCAAGGCTCGCCTTTGCTACATTGAAAAGTTTTATTTCAGTTTCGCGCGAGGTTTTAGAAGCTGCCGATCCTTCGATAATATTTTGTTTACAACTTCGTGCGGCCTGTATCATCTGATCTATGGTTCGATCCCCTTGATTGTAGAATCTATGGGTAAAGTGATAAGTGAGGTCGTATATACATTCCCCCTTTTTAAAGACAATAAGCCCACGATAATCACCTTTCGAAATTATGAAATCTGTTGAGGTCATTTTTTTTTAAGTTTTTGGTGGAGTGTTAAAAAGGTGATTGCTATACAAAAGTACAAAGAAAAGACAAACCTGTCAAGCTACGTATGAATATAGATGCAGAAAGGGACTAAGAATGTCTGGATATATAATAAAGTACCTTTTAATTGTTTCTATTCGCAAGAAAATACTTGTGAATAAAAAGACTCTCATCCCACAAGCCAAGCGGGCCTATATGTGGAAACAAGAGTCCACTACAAAATTATTCATTAATTTATAAGATGCAAAAAATGAGTCCGTAATTTTTACAAGACTGCATAGCAGACATATCACTACCAATGTTCAACTGTAAAAATTATTCTCTTGCATCTAATTAGGAAGAGAATGATTGGCATGGTTTCTAAACAAAAAAGTAAGCCGGGTACTCCCTAAGAGCCCCCCGGCGCATTTTGAGGACTCAGCCATAATAGCGTTGTCGTCACCCTAAATTACAAACTATTTACCATATTAAAACACCAGAATCGGGGATATTCAGATTCTTCGGAGTGATTTTGGTTATTTAGGTTTGCAATAAAAAAGACTCCCTACCTGCGAGCCGGTTTCCAGCCTATATGCAGTATCAGGAGTCCACCACAAAATTACAAATTATTTTCTAAATCCGATATAGTGATTACGGAATCTTTTGGATAAAGGAAAATGCAACCTTATGGGGACGGGAGGTGTTATAGTAGTAAAGTTTATAGAATATTAATTGTTAGTGTTATGACAAGAGAAGAATTTACAAAGTATGTAACCACTTTAGTCCAGCGTTATATCGAGAATTTCGACAGTTTTGACATCAATCCGCAGCTCAAGGTTATTCCGGCGACATTGAATACCACAATTGTAAACGGTAGCGAGATGTTCAAGGACATTGAGTATTCAGACGAGGTTATTGAAAACGGAGCTAACACCGATGACCCTGAAATTGAGGATGTTCAGGATGAGCAGGCTCGCCGCAATCCCGATTTCTATGCGGTAAAGAAACTTATCAAAAAGGAGGCTGACCATCATGCAATCCCAGATGCAAAGGCAATAGCCGAAGTTATTGATATTTATTTCAAATAATGTTTTTTTGATTTTTTAAGTCGTCTCATAAAATAAATAGCAGCCCTGAGGTGTTATTTATCAAAATATCGTGCAAAATAGCGAGTTCTTTAACGCATAATCTCGAAAAAATTTGTTAACTTTGCACGCCAAAATCTCAGACAAAGCTAATGAGACAACTAAAAATCACAAAATCAATCACTAACCGCGAAAGCGCATCTCTTGACAAATATTTGCAGGAGATTGGTCGTGAGGAGCTTATCTCTGTTGAGGAGGAAGTTGAGCTCGCCCAGCGCATTCGTCAGGGAGATCAGCGGGCGCTCGAAAAACTCACCAGAGCTAATCTGCGCTTCGTAGTTTCGGTGGCAAAGCAGTACCAGAATCAGGGTCTGAGTTTGCCTGACCTTATCAACGAAGGCAACCTCGGTCTTATCAAGGCTGCGCAAAAGTTTGACGAAACCCGTGGATTCAAATTCATTTCCTATGCGGTGTGGTGGATTCGTCAGTCTATCCTTCAGGCTCTCGCCGAGCAGAGCCGAATTGTGCGTCTTCCGCTCAATCAGGTAGGCTCTCTCAACAAAATCAGCAAGGCTCTCTCAAAATTCGAGCAGGAGCATGAACGCCGTCCCTCACCCGAGGAACTTGCAGAGAGACTTGATGTGCCGGTTGAAAAAATCGCTGACACAATGAAAGTTAGCGGTCGCCACATTTCGGTTGACGCACCATTTGTTGAAGGCGAAGATAACAGCCTGCTTGACGTTCTCACCAATGATGATTCACCTATGGCTGACTCAACCCTTACTCAGGAGAGCCTCAGTAAAGAGGTTGACCGCGCCCTTCATCAGCTCCACGACAGGGAGAGAGAAATTCTCAAGATGTTCTTCGGCATCGGCTGCCAGGAGATGACTCTGGAGGAGATAGGAGAAAAATTTGACCTGACCCGCGAACGTGTACGTCAGATTAAGGAGAAGGCAATACGCCGCCTTAAGGGACAGAAGAGCAAATTGCTCAAGACATATCTCGGTCAGTAAAAGGTATTTTACACAAGATTTTATTCGGGAGACAGCACCAACGGTGCATTGTCTCCCGTTTTTTTATAACATAATGAAAACAATCATCAATGACGGCTGCGGCGGTCAACCCATTCGCACTCCATTCGGTAAAAATCCGGTGCCGGTGCTCCACGGAGTTCGCTGTCAAAAAAAGCTTTCCACCGCGGATAATATAGCTCCTTAAGAATCCCGCCCCACTCTCTGTGAGAGTAGTCATGCAGTCCTCCTCTATTTGCCGCTATACTGTCGCCCCACACCGTGATTTGCATTGCCGCATTGCGTCTGTATAACTCTTTGGCACCCTTGTCTCCCCCCGCAAGTTTTGCCGCCGCATCCAGCCAGGTATCTACCCTTGTCTCGGGTCGCAGGCACAGGAGCGAATCCTGCTCAAGAATAAGATTCAGAAACTCATCACTCAGATTTATCAGTGAATCAGTGCGACCGTCCGCCTTCAACTGTTCCATCTTTCGCAACAGCCTGTTACCACGGTCAGCATTAGCCTGACGACGCACATCTATGGCATCATATTCGTAATTGGAATTACCGGAGTGCCTTTCAAGCAATGAAGCTGCCTTGGAGGTACTGTCGGCGTCATAGAATAGCAGCGATGAGCCCCATGTCGATGCACTTTTAGCATCCCAACGTGGACGGGCGCAGAAAAGAGATTCCACCGTTCCCTCCCCGCGATAGTCAACTGGGGCGTTATAAACGGTGTTAAAGAGTGCCGTCCAAGCCTCATCAATATCAGCCGGAACAGAATCAAGCCCATATCTTGCTTTCTCATAGCCTTTCAGCCAGGTGTCCGCCTTGAATTCATCTCTCCACGGCAGCTCATAAACCAGCTCAAACATCACCGGGTTATTCTCTATACCTTCCGGAGTGGAGCCAACCCCGGTCAGCTTTTTCCCGAATTCGCTCGAAAGCGCCTCGTAATAACCGTCAACAAGGCTGTTCATCCTGCCGTGCATTCCAACATTTCCTCCGAAATTGAGTAGCATACAGTAAACCCAGTCATGCTTTCCATAACCACCGTTGCGCTTCCACTTAGGTATCTTTTCGCTATAC
>JAIDQW010000464.1 GCA_029062075.1 Paramuribaculum sp. | reverse complement strand
CCACGTTATATCCGAGGGCAATCATATCCTCAGGCTTTGCATAGTCGTTGCTCCACAGATACATTTCAACTCCGTCCACCTCCACAGGGGTCTCACCTTTGGCATGAGTCAGTGAACCCCATATAACAGGTTCTTTACCAAAGGATTTCACATACTTGATGTAGCGGTCGGTGAAAGCGCGGAATTTTTCCATAGTCGCACTGTCACCCTGATACTCATCCGTGCCGATGTGAAATCTCGGACTTGTAAACACCGGATTATCCCCGGCAAGGTATTCGGCGATGAGCTTATCAAGCAGCTCGTAGGTAGCCGGGCTGTCAAGATCCAGATGGTCGCGGTCGTTTTTGCCGTCGGCACTCGCTGTTTCCGGCATAAAGCGGGTGAGAGCGAGGCAGTGGGCTGGTACATCTATCTCGCTGACAATATCCACCCCTCTGTCAGCGGCATATTTCTGAAAAGAGCGGTATTCCTCCTTGCCGTAAGACCCGTCACGAGCAGTGAGCCCGGGGAAAATGTCGCTCTCCATGCGAAAAGCTGCCTGGGTTTTGTCCCAGTCGTCATCGAAATAGTAGTTGAATCCGTTGTCGTTGAGGTGCACGTGCAGACGGTTCATCTTGTAATATGCCATATCGTCAACGAGTTTGTACAGATAGTCCAGAGGTATGTATTTTCTTCCGGCGTCAACCATGATTCCGCGAACACTGTAGTTAGGTTTATCAATAGCCAAACCCTTGGGAAGTTCCGGTGACAGGCGCAGCATCTGAAGCAGGGTCTGGGTGCCCCATCTCACCCCTTCTGAAGCCGGAGAGGTTATAGTCACGCGCTTATCTATTGAGAGTTTATAGCCTTCGCTGCCCGTGCCTTTATCCGGCTTGATTGTAAGCACGATATCTCCCTGACCGGCTTTACCTCTAACAACTTCGGCAGCATTGCCTGTCAGAGATTTGTATTGTCCGGCAAATATGTCCGCAACGCGCTGCAGAGAGCTGTCAGTGTAAACAATTACGGGAGTTTTGGGAAGTGAGAGAGTCCCGGTTTCACCCTTCCAACCGCTGATTTCCGGCGCGGTGAAAGGTTTAGGATTTTTCACGGCGGATAGAGCTGTAAGAACAGTGTAAACAGCCACCACAAGGCAAAGCAGTCTTTTTATCATGGATTGAAATTTTTTATTCTTTACAAATGTAAGAATATCTTTTTGAAACAACAGTATTTCAGAGTGATTATAACCGGAGCAGCGAGGGTTCCGCCTGTCGGGTGACGCCTGCGATAGTCTGAGCAATGAATCCCATAGTGTAGCGGAGGTTTATCTCTATGCAGGGCACAGTCAAGCGCAAGCCGTTGCGCTCCGCAATCATCATGTCGATTCCGACAGGTCCGTTGTAAGCGGAAGCTACACAGTTGGTAAGAGCCTCTTCGAGCGAGTGTTTCAGCGAGTCAAGTTCACTGTGCGGCAAACCAATTTTTTCAGCGATATAACTCTGTGGTGCGATAATATTTCCGGAGTAAGCACCGCCCGGTTGGGTTTTGAAGAATGAGAGTCCGTGGAAATGCGCCTTCGCATCGGAGCAGTAGAACAGCATGGCGAAATCCTTGATACATGTGTAGCGCGGCTCTATTATCACGCTTCCCTGCCGGCGGATTGCACCTTCGGCAAGTCTGATGAATTGGTCTGTGATACCACTGACAGGAAATACACCTCTTCCGCTCCCGGACCAGGGATATTTGAGATACGCCTCGCCTGAAAATGAGTCAACGGCATTGACGGCTTGCTCAACAGTGAAAGCTTCAATAGGCAGAAGAGGGTAGGAGAGCGCTTTGAGAATAGAGATAGATGTGCGCCGATGACTGAGCTGGCGAATGTCGTAAAGTAACTTATCATCTGGGAGGATTGAGTCTGCTATTCCGGCAGCTCGAAAAAGCCGAGCGGCGTATGCGCTCCAGCCCCACGGAATGCATTTTGTTATCTCCGGTGCCTTATCAGTTGTGAATATTTCTCCGTGAATGCCATAGCGCTCTCTCATTTCACGCGCTTTGTCCGCAAGCTCCGGTGGAGCGAGAATAAAGTCACCCGGTTTGGCAAACCACATAGGCAAGAGAGCTCCGGCAGCGCGGATTTTTACAGCGGCAGCAGGCGGGGTGTAATTAGAAGTTCCGGCAGCGAGCGCAAGGTCGTTTTCCGGATTAAACAGCAGGAGCGATGCCATCAGAGTGGTCTGTCTTTGAGGTATGTGTCTGCAATTTCCTCAGCGAGCATCCTGTAAAGTTCAGCCTGGCGAGGGGTCATAACGGTGACATGACGCTCGGTAACAGCGGTGTCACCTCTGCGTGCGGGGCCGGTTTGCGGAGCGTAAGGCGAAATGGCAATAGCCTTGGCAATTGTCTCTTTTATAAGCGGATAAAGCACATCTAATGATTCGCCTCCGGCAGAAAGAATAGAGTCGGCATTGCTCCAGAGATAGTTGACGAAATTGCAGGCGAACACCGCCGCCGCGTGAAGCCTAAGACGCTTGTGTGAATCTGCTTCAGAAACAGTTTTACTTATTTTTTCAGCAATCTCCCTGATTCTCTGTAGGTTTTCAGGGGTATTTGCCTCAATGAAAAGCGGTACATCGGCAAAATCAACCGAGCGACCTTTTGAGAATGTCTGTAATGGATAAAGCACTCCGTAATCGCCGGATGCGGGTGCAAGCTCACTCGCCGGAATACCGCCTGATGTGTGCATCCACAGTCCTCCGGTATTCTTTAGCCTTTCTGCAATACCTGCTATCGCGGTGTCGGTGAGGGAAATAATGTAAAACTCCGCATCGCTGACTATAGAGTCCGGGTTGTCAACGGGTTCGGTATCGGCAAGGCAGGATGCAAGTGCCTGTGCATTAGCAATATTTCGGCTGAAAACCTGACGGATAGAGAAGCCCGCGGCTTCAAGCGCGGGAGCAAGCGCCGAGGCTACATTACCCGCACCGAGAATCACAACACCTTTGCGAGAACTCATTCCTGATTCTTCCAAGTGCCGATATGCACCTTTTCCCAAAGGAGTTTGGATGTGTCAACGCTTTTGCGCTCTTCGTCCTTGTGCCCGAATGTGAGAATGCACACCACAGGATATTCTTCAGGAATACCGAGAAGATTCTGCACATACTCGTCGCTCGGAATTTCATCAGCGGTAAAACGTCCGCGAATCTGAATCCAGCAGGAACCGAGCCCAAGGTCAGCAGCCTGCAGCTGCATATATGCCGCTGCGATAGAGGCATCTTCAATCCAGGGATCGCTCTTAGCTTGGTCAACCGCCACGACTACTGCAAGTGCGCATCCGGCAATGGGCTGAGCCGCAATGGGTTTGCATCCTGCGAGCCGCTCAAGCATATCCTTGTCCTCAACAGCGATAAACTGCCACGGGCGTCCGCTTTTTGAAGTAGGAGCAAGCAATCCGGCTTCAAGAATCAGCTTAACCTGTTCCGGTGTCAGCGGTTCGGATGTGTAGCGGCGTATGCTGCGTCGGTTAACGAGCAGTTCGTGGAAATCATTCATAAGAGCGGTTTTTATTTAGAAATTATTTTTTTAGAATCCAGGCATCGGGATAGCGTGCTGCAAATTGCGAATCAGCCTTAATCTGCTGTGCTCTATTAAATGAGGGTGCGGTAGCGGCAACGATGCGGAAGCGGTTGTCGCTTTCAAACACAGTGAGATTTTCTCCAGGATGTGCGGCTATGAATCTGTTAGCCTCGGCAGCTGAATTGTGCGAGCTTACTATCAAATAGAACGAGGCAGCAGGTTCTGTGGCTGTTTCAGCATCAGGCTTTGCAATGTATAGCACTTGTGGTTCAGCGGGAGCATGAAGAGTAATTGATTTTGCAGGCGTGATAGCCGGCGCAGGCATAGATGCAAACTGATTGCGGCTTCGGTCAACAATCACCGGTGTGGATAGTGTGATAGAGAGTCCTATAAGTATAGCCACAGATGCAGCAATCTTTCCAAAAGTTCTGATACCGCTGAAAGCTGTAATCTTTTCACCAACTTTAACAGACTGAGGTTTAAGCTCAGTCACGGCAAACGATGGCAGCGACATGAATGAGGCGGAAGCAACAGAATCATTTACCGGAGAGAAGATAGTTTTGCCGTTTTCATCGCGGCGAAGGGTGCCTATACGGGGAATGGTGACATATCCGGCAATATTATATAGGTTTCTGAGCTGTTCCACAGCAGAGGCGACGGAAGCTTTAGCCGCTGAGAACCGGATGCCGTGCCGGCGCACTACACTTGCCACAATAAGTCCGTCATCGTGGTTGATGTCGGGATTAAATGCTAAAGAGCGTGCTGGCGGATACATTATACCGTCAGCTACAAAGGCATTTACATGGTTTGCAATGAATGCGCCCCAGCCGGGAAGCACCACACAATCCTTGCGTGAAACGAGATATTGAATATGTGGAATTATGTCTAACACAACTGCAAATTTACAGAATTTTTTAATTACCTCACATTGTTGAAACGTACTTTAATAGATAATTCAGGCTAACTCCGTGACTGTCAGGAAAACAATTTTACAATATCTTCCGTGGGTATCACACTCACTATAAGTTTGCCGTCCGGTGTGAAATTCGGTGCTGAAAGTTTGAACAGATCGCTGAGCAGATGCTCCATCTCCTCCGCGGTGAGGGTCTGACCGTATTTAACCGCCGCCCCTTTAGCCATTGCGAGAGCGGCATGGTTTTTCAGTGTATTCTCGGCTGTCTCACCACCGTCTATCTCCTCATCTATTATTTTAATGAGAGTATCCACCGGTGATATTTCAATAGGTGGTGCGCCGTTAATGCTCCATGCATTGTCGCCCAGAAAAGCAAGGTCAAAACCCAGATCGGTGAGAACGGGAAGAAGGATTTCCATCACTGCATTCTGAGCCGGCGACAGGGTCACAACCTCCGGAAAGAGTAATCTCTGCGAGCTGAAACTGCCTTGTGAAATCATGGCGATGTATTTGTCATACAGCACTCTGAGATGCGCCCTGTGCTGATCAATCACCATAACTCCGCTACGCGAAGGGGACAGGATGAATCGGTTTTTCACCTGAATGCAGTTGTTGGCTGGAATCTGCTCGGCTGCATTTTGAAAAATATTGTCCTGATTGTCATCCGGGTCATCGACTCCGGTAAAGCTGTTGATTGCGCTCGGACGACTGTCTGAGCGCTTTCCAGCCTCAGCCGTGAAATCCTCATACAGTTTATTCCAGTCGCTGCCCGCGGCTCTAAGTGCATCCGTGGGTTTAGATGAGAAATATGTACGTTTTTCGGGAGCCGAATATGTTTGAGAGCCGCTTTCGGCAAAAGGATTATATCCGGGGTCGAGCTCCACCTGATGCTCCGCTTCGGCATTGGGTGAGAAAACCGGGATTTCCGGTGCGTCAAGGCAGTCGAAGTCAATACCCTCTGCAGCATTGAACCGTCCCAGCGACTCCTTTACGGCAGCTACAAGAATCTGCCAAATAGCCTGCTCATCCTCAAATTTTATTTCATTTTTTGTGGGATGGATATTTACGTCTATAGTAGCCGGATCAACTTGGAAATCAAGAAAATAATTAGGCTGCAACTCAGCCGGGATAAGATTTTCGTAACAGGTCATCACCGCCTTGTGAAAATAGGGGTGACGCATATTTCTACCGTTGACGGTAAGATACTGCAGCGCATTTCTGCGGCGCGCGAACTGAGGAAGAGAGATAAAACCCTTGATTGTGACGATAGATGTGGATGTTTCCACCGGAATGAGCTGCTTGTCAAGCATCTTGCCGAAAAGATCGACAATTCGCTGTTTGAACGAACCCTTGATGAGCTTGTGGAGCACGGCATCGTTGTGGACAAGAGTAAACTCCACACCCGGATTTACCAAGGCGAGCCGTTCAAACTCACGGGTAATGTTTGCAAGCTCCACAGAATCCTTTTTTAGAAACTTACGCCTTGCGGGAACGTTGAAAAAAAGATTTTTCACCATCATGTTGCTTCCCGGAGCGCATGCTTCCGGCATTTGCGATTCCACTGCGGAGCCGTTAATAATAAGGCGTGTGCCTACAGATGAGTCGTGGCGCATGGTGCGCAGATCCACCCGCGCTACAGCAGCAATAGAGGCGAGAGCTTCCCCTCGGAACCCCATTGTGTGAAGGCTGAACAGATCGGCGGCAGCAGCTATTTTGGAGGTGGCATGTCGCTCAAATGCCATGCGTGCATCTGTATCGCTCATGCCGGAGCCATTATCGACCACCTGAATCAGAGTTCTGCCGGCATCCTTGATAATTATATCTATCGATGTGGCACCGGCATCCACAGCATTCTCAACCAGCTCCTTGACCACGGAAGCCGGTCGTTGAATCACTTCTCCCGCAGCAATCTGGTTTGCCACGGAGTCCGGAAGGAGTCTGATAATATCGCTCATAACGCTGCAAAATTACTATAAAGCGCACGGCATGTCAAAAAGAGTTATCTACACTATGTTAATAACTTTTTTGTTCAAAAAAAAAAGCAGGCTGCACATCATCTTGCAGCCTGCTTACTATCAGATTATAAAGCAAATTTATTCTTCGTCTTCGCTTGCAGAGGGGAAGAGTTCAGCCCAACCGGGGTTCTGAGTGAGCTCCGGGTTCATGGTGATTTCGTAGGTGGGCACCATTGAGAGGTAATATGTGTCAAGCCATCCCTTGCCGGAAGCGAGGGGGCTGGGATATGTGTAAATCCATCCTTTGCCGGGAGTCTTACCCATAGTAGCCGCGTAGCCGTTAGCTTTCACCTCATTGTAGTTTATGAACTCACCGGTGTATTTACCGTTTCCGTAGGGGAAGTCTGTCGCACTTGCCCACATACCACACGGCTGACGGTTTACGTAATAGGGAGCTTTGTGCCAGCGTTTGATGTCATAGAAAGCAAATCCCTGGCCGAAGAGCTCAATCATGCGCTCGCGGCGGATTTCCCAGAGAACGGGGTCAACCTCGTAGTTGGTTTTAGCATCGTATCCACGAGTCCAGGGCGCGGTTCCTTTGTCACGATCGGGGTCGAAGTCAGCACCGATGTTTGCAACAATCATAGGATCCATTTCCACACGAGCGCGTAGCTTGTTGATGGTCAGATCAGCAACGCTCTGGTCAAATCTGCCGAGTTCCCAAGCAGCCTCAGCATAGTTGAGCAGCTGCTCTTCAATAAGGAAGATGGGTTTGTCAGAAGTCTGGAAGTTACCGTTTGAACCAACTTCCCACATAGTGAAGTTTTTCCAGAAATAGTATCCGGTCCAGCAACGCATATAGTTGTCGGTTTGAGAATACTGGGTAATGTTGGGAGAAGAGTGTGACATATCACCACCCCAGTTGTGACCGGGAAGACGCTTAACACCCCAAGATTCGATACCTTCGCCGTTTACACAGTGGATGTTCGGGCCGAGGTAGTCAATGTATTTGCGGAACTTGATAGAGTCTTCTTCAGAAACAATACGGCTACCGAGTTTATCACCAACTTTATAGTATCTCCATTTATAGAAAGAAGTTACATTGTCAGCATTATTATTGACACCGGTAATATATCCCATAGCGGGGGGACAGAAGTTCACGATAAGACGGGGGTCACGGTCAGCGAAGTAGTCGTAAAGGTCTTTACCTTCACCGCCCTGGAAACCTGAGTTGGGATTGTTGATGGGGAGACCGTTCTTCATAAGGAACATATCAACGGTGTGCTGAGGACCATCACAGCGGTGAGCCTCAACGTGGATAAGGTCACTGAAACGGTGCATGAGAATTTCGTTGTACTCCTTATAGAAAATTACACCGGGTTTGCCTTTAAGGCTCTCGGATGTGAGCATCTCATCGTAGCCTGCACCGGGATATTTATTATAACCGTTACCGGTGTAGAGAGTGGGATACGCATTCATCAACTCCTGAGAAATGGTAAGACATTTCTCAAGGTACTGCTGCCAGGGCTCGTCAAGACCGTGGTATTTAGCCCATGTGCCTTCGCGGAGAAGGAAGCGGCTCAAAGCAGCCTTGCAGGCGTTTGCAGTGAGAGGATTAGTACCGTCCTTGGATGTGTCGCCGATGTTGGCTATTGCATATTCAAATCGGGAAATGATGCTGTCAACAACCTCCTTACGTGGGGTGCGGGGACCATAAGCCTCTTCGCTCTCATCAGTGAGAACCTGAGTGATGTAAGGGAAATCACCGTAGCGGTTAACCATTTCCATGTACCACCATGAATGGAAGAAGTAACCTACAGCACGCCAGTGCTTCTTTTCAGCTTCGGTGAGGTTACCGTCGTTTAGGTGATTGAGCATGATATTGATTCTGCGGATATTTGCAAAACCATCCTGTCCCCATGTTCCGGATGCGGTTGTTGTAGGAGAAAATGTCTGCCATGCATAGGGGTTAAGTCCATTCTCACGGTTTGTCATCAGTCCTGACCAGTAGTCGCTTGACCACTGACCGCCCCAGTAGTAGGAACCACCGCTGAAGTTAGTGAGAATATTGGTATTTGTAAACAGGTTGTAGCTGTTGTACATATACGCCTGGAAATTTTCGTATGTCTGGAAAGCATTCTGCTCAGTGAGACTGGTCTGGGGGTATTTTTCCAGGAAGTCATCGTTGCACGAGGTCATGCTTAAACCGGCAATAGCCAGACACGCAGTTGAAAATGCTTTGTATATTGGTTTCATTGGATTACTTGTATTAGAATGTTATTGATGCTCCGAATGACCATGTGCGATAGAAGGGATATGCCCAAGACAAGCTTTCGGGGTCATAACCTTTCGGAAGTGATTTGACTGTCGCAAGGTTTTCTACGCTGACATAAACACGGAACTGGTTAACAGAAATCTTCTGAGTCAGAGCAGTCGGGAAGGTGTAACCGAGGGTCACGTTTTTCACGCGCAGGTAAGCAGCACTCTGAAGGAACTTGGTGGAGGTACGTGTGTTGTAGCCTACGTTCTGCTCCTGGTTGTAGATACGGAAGAGTGATGCGTTGGGGTTTTCAGCAACCATGTAGTCGGGGTCTGCGGGGTCATAACTCTTTGCAGTCCAGTAGTCTGTCTGGTTGTAATAAACAGGGTAGAATACACCGTCGGCACCTGCCCCGCCAAAGGGATAAAGTGCGGCACCACCGAGAGCGTAGTCACGTTTGCCTACACCCTGAAGCATGATGTCGAGGTCAATACCTTTCCAGTTGACACCTGCAGATGCACCGAACTGATAGCGGGAGGTGCTGTTGCCGATAACTTTGCGGTCACCGGGATCGTCAAGGGTGCTTGCACCGGGAGTGATTATACCGTCGCCGTCAAGGTCCTTGAACTTAACGTCACCGGGACGCACCTGCACACCCTGCACAGATGTAACCCCTTCTTTAAGTTCCCATGTACCAGCAATAGCTTTATCGTGGTCGAAATCATCAATAGAATAGTATCCATCGCTTACATAACCCCAGATTTCATTGATTTTTCTTCCGGGAGCCCACTGGCTGAGAGAGCCTGTTGCGTTGTTGTATTTTGTGATTTTAGAAAGGTTATCGTAAACGTTTGCGCTTACACGGTAGCCCCAGTCACCTATGCGATCCTGCCAGCGTATTGAGAGTTCCCAACCGTCAGTGCGCATATTAGCGACATTCTGTAAAGGAGCAGAAGCACCGATAGTGCCGGGAAGTTCAAGACCATCGGCAAGCATACCGGATGTATAACGCTTGTAGTAGTCGAAAGTACCGCTCAAGCGGTTATTGAGAACGCTGAAATCGAAACCGAAGTCAAGAGATTTGACAGTTTCCCAAGTGTAGTTTGCGCGAACAAGTCCGGGCATTGAGATGGTTGTTACTTTCTGTCCGTCATTAAGCCAAACGGTGCTTTCGCCGATAGACATATTTGCAACATATCCGTATGGGTCGATATTCTGGTTACCGATAGAACCGTAAGAGATACGGGGCTTGAGTTCATTGAGCCATGAGTGAGTATTCTCCATAAAAGGTTCCTGAGCGATACGCCAGGCGGCTGATACAGAGGGGAAGAATCCGTAACGGTTTTTCTTGGGGAATTTTGAAGAGCCGTCATAGCGAGCGCTCACGTTAACGAGATAACGGTTGTCGAAGTCGTAAGTGATACGTCCGAAACCACCGCGAATGGTATATTCGGTGTATGAGTCTGTAAGTTCCTTTTCACCTGTACCACCTGCAAATGAGGGCACTGTGAGCACAGCCTGACCCTGAATGTTGCCATGCATATAAGCATAGTTGTATTTCTCCTGGTTGAAACCGAACATAGCTGTGAAGTGGTTCTTACCGAGATCGAGCTTGTAGTTGGTGTACAGGTTCAGAGCATTGTACTTGGTGGTTGACTTATTGATTGTGTAATTATTTTTAGTAGCATCGGTGGGGAATGTCTTTATCGCATTCTGAACATCAGCGAAAGTGATCACCCCGGTGTACCATTTATAATTATAGTCAGTCTGGTTATAGGTATATTCAGCAGTGATGGTCCAGTCCTTAAGCGGTTTGATAATAGTCTTGGACTGAATACGGGGCACTGAATAAGTAGTTGCTGAAGTGGGGCTGACCATAAGTGAGTTATATGGTGAGTCAATAATGAGGTCTTCAGGATAACCAATCATGTCGCCGGGCATCGTTCCCTTAACCGGATACCATGAAATCAGACGTGTTGCGTATGGGTCACGGATACCTGAAGAGATATCAGAACGCTGACGGTTAGTGTAGAACATAGAAACCTCCTGAGTGAGCCATTTGGTAACATCAGCCGAGATGAATGATGTTATAGCCTTACGGGTAAAGAGGTCTTTGTCTGTAATAAGGGGACCGTTGTTTCGGTTGTAGTTTGCAGACAAACGGAAACGGAGACGGTTTGTGCCGCCGGACATAGAGATGTTATGGTTTGTCATAGAACCGGTGCCAAGAATAGCTCCCTGGGTATTGCTCTCCTTCAGGTAGTAAGTTCTGCCGTCCTCGGGATTAGCATAGATACCGTTGTCAAGCACGCCTTCAAGTGTGCCGGCACGATACTGACCGATAAGGTCAATCCAAGTGTCAACACTACCGTTACCAGCCCAATACTGGCTTGAGTAACCGGCTTCTTTGTAAGCTTTGATGTAGTCTAACAGAGGAGCTTGCTCCGGACGGTCGATAGATCTTTCCCAAGCCTGATTGAAGCTGTAGGTGATATTGAAGCGAGCCTCGTTAGAGGGGCGCTTGGTTGTGATGAGCACAACACCGCCGGCAGCGCGCGCACCGTAGATAGCTGATGAAGCAGCATCCTTAAGCACGGTTACTGTTTCGATGTCATCCGGGTTGAGCTGTGCGATATCACCTTCAACGTTGTCGATAAGTACAAGCGGGCTACCACCGTTAACAGAGAGAGTACCACGGATGTTGAGGTTCTTGCTCTGACCGGGTGAAGAACTACCGGAAACCATAAGGCCGGGGATAGCACCCTGGAGTGCGGCAGCGGCGTTAACCACAGGGCGGTCACCGAGAACCTCGGTCATGTTCACCTGGTCAACGGCACCGGTAAGGTCAACTTTTTTCTGAGTACCGAAACCTACAACAACCACTTCATCAAGAGCCTCGTTAGTGGGCTGAAGGTTTACAGAAATAGGTTTGCCGTCCCAAACAATTGAAACCGGATTATAACCTACATAAGAAATTTTGATAGTTGCTCCTACTTTAACGTTAGGAATAGAGAATTTGCCGTCAACATTGGTTGATGCTCCGGCTTTTCCACCTTCAATAAAGACAGACGCACCGGGGAGGGGCTCTCCGTCTTCATCATAAACCGTACCGGTACAAACGCCTGATTGCGGTGCGGAAGTTACGGCACTTTCACCCCCCCCCATTACTAATTGACTATCAGCCAATGCTTTGGGCGAAAGAGCGATTGTGGTGGCAGTGAGTGCCATAACCGCAAAAAATACTTTTCGCATAATTAAGATAATAAATTAATAGGTATAGGTTAACTGTCCCCAAAAGGGGTTATTTCCAGACAAAGTAAGAGACTTAATTTGAATTATCCAATTATTTTTAAGTAAAAATTAACAGGGCTATGTAAAAAGATATTTACAAAATGGTGTAAAATGGTAATATTTATTCCATTAAGGGAATAAAAAATTTAATATTTTTATGATATCAAATTGAGCTATTTCTGAGCGTTGTATTCTTTTGGGTCAGTATTATCTTCGTGGCTCTCAGCTTCAGATTCCTGCTTTTCTGAGTCAGCAACTTTATCTGTCTCTGTTTTCTTGTCACCTTCCGGTTCAGGTTTCTTCTTCTCTTTTCTTTCACGACTCACAATGTTTGAAGCCGGTGCCTAGTTTATGAGTTCAATAATTGCATCCGGGATAATAAACAAATC
>JAIDQW010000463.1 GCA_029062075.1 Paramuribaculum sp. | reverse complement strand
TGTATGCGCTGCTGCCGATACGCTTTACAGTTGGGTGAAAGGAGTCAGCGACACCATCTCCAATCTACCCGGTGCATCTATTAATCACCTGACTATTAATTCAGTTTCACTGATTGTTTGGATCGCAGCTATTACATTGTTTATTCTTTGGCTATATAAGCATCGTAAGGTTTTCGGCTATGGATCAATGATATGTGCCGCTACATTTATTATTCTCATCGCTATCCCTGAGGCAAAAACTCATCACGGAGTTTATATTATACCGCAAACCTACCGTACCGATATAGCTGTTTGCTCCCCTAAAAAAATAGACATTATCACCACAGCCATGCATCGTGAAAAAGAGAAAGTCAAAGATAGCAATACAAGAATCTTTTCGGAATACATGCTGAACAGGAATATAGACTCTCTGGAGGTTGCTGGTAAAAAATTCGGCAATGATTATGTTATTTACAATTACCCCATTTTAACGGTAGGGTCCAAACGTATTCTGATTGCTGATACCGAATTGACTGTGCCGCAGGGAGCAGCTTTTGACTATATTCTCGTGTGCCGTGGATTCAAAAATACTATAGCTGAACTGAATGAAATGTATGATAGCAAACTGATTATATTGAGCGGTGACCTGCACCCTAAACGGCTATCCAATTATATTGCGGAGTGCAATAATTATGGAATTAACTATACCATATTAAAAAACAATCCGCTTAACAATCTTCTGACAATTCCTTGAATCCAATAGAAAAATATTCCCTCGCGTAGTCAGCCGGTCGCAAAATATCGTCGTCAAAACAAACTAAGTCTATATCTATTTCAACAGAATGAGATTTATTGTCTCTTGTCCTGCCCAAAGCTCGTTCAATACTTTTACATATTTGATTCAGTGATTCCTCATCACCATTCCAGTAACCGACTGCAACAGCATTAAGGTAATCAGCATCCACACCGTTTATTGCTTCAGTTTTATAAGGAGAGCACATTTTCCAATCAGTCAAAACTGATTGGAGCCGACTTGATGCCTGCTCAACGTATGCCAAGCAGTTTTCATGATTGCTACCGATAGACAGATATACCTTATGTCTATCAGAGTCCATCTTGAGTTACTCCTTTCATAGTTAAAGCTACCCTTGAACGCTGAGCATCCACATCCAAAACCTTGACACGGACCGCTTGTCCGACACTCAATATCTGAGACGGTGAACTTACGAATCCTTCCGACATCTGCGAGATGTGTATCAAACCGTTAACCTTCAGACCTATATCAACAAATGCTCCAAATGCGGTTATATTA
>JAIDQW010000462.1 GCA_029062075.1 Paramuribaculum sp. | reverse complement strand
CACCTATTCACCCCCATGTCGAAATTCTATTTCCTCAATTTTTCCTCCTCATCCCCCCGTAAAAGTACAAAAGAAGACGGCAACCCTCATTTCGGGGCTGCCGTCTTTACTATTATTAAATAAGGTGGTTTAGTCTAACGGTTGGGCAAGAAGTGTTGCGGCTGTAGCATCAGTCACGCGCACTTTCACAATATCACCCGGCTTGTGCCCGTTGCGGTCAAACACAACCGTTTTATTTGTTTCGGTTCTACCTACAAGCTGCCCGGTGCTACGCTTGGATACTCCATCGGCAAGCACCTCGAATTCCTTGCCTATGTCGCGCCTGTTTGATTCAAGAGACAACTCACCCTGTAGCTCTATCATGCGGTTTACCCTTTCTATCTTTACATCTTCAGGCACATTGTCAGGCATGGTCTTGGATGCAAGAGTGCCGGGGCGCTCTGAATATTTGAACATAAAGGAACTGTCAAAGCCTACTTCCCTAATTAGTGATAAAGTCTGCTGAAAATCCTCCTCTGTCTCGCCTGAAAAGCCGGTAAATAAATCTGTGGAGATTCCGCAACCGGGTATGATAGACTTGATTGCCGCTATCCGGTCAAGATACCACTCACGGGTATATTTTCGATTCATAGCCTTGAGTACCGCACTGCTGCCGCTCTGCACCGGCAGGTGAATATGGTTGCAGATATTCGGACGCGAGGCTATCGCTCTGAGTGTACCGTCGTTCATATCCTTGGGGTGAGATGTAGTAAATCTGACCCTCATTTCAGGCACGGCGTCGGCAACTTTGAGCAACAGGTGTGTAAAATCGGTCACCTCACCGGTTTCAGGATTCTGATAACGATAGGAATTTACATTCTGCCCCAGCAGAGTCACCTCCTTGAATCCGTTGTCTCTCAGGTTTTCAACTTCGGCAAGAATGCTTCCGGTTTCCCGTGAACGCTCTCTGCCTCTAGTGTAAGGCACAATACAGTAGGAGCAGAAGTTATTGCAGCCCCTCATTATGCTCACAAATCCGGATATGCGGTTTGAGCCTATGCGCAGCGGCATAACATCCCTATAGGTCTCGGTTGTACTCAGCTCAACATTTATAGCCTTCTCCCCTGCTTCCGCCATCATGAAGAGAGACGGCAAATCATTATATGAATCAGGACCGGCGACTATATCAACCCCGTGGTCATTTATCAGAGAGTCCTTCACTCTCTCCGCCATGCAACCAATCACCCCTACTATCAGAGGACGCTTGCGCTTCATTGCACGGAGGTGCTGAAGTCTTGCAACAATCTTCTGCTCAGCATTGTCGCGTATAGAACAAGTGTTGAGTAATACTGCATCCGCGTCATCAATACTTTCCGCCGGCTCATAGCCAACTGTACGCATCACAGCTGCCACAACTTCACTGTCAGCCACATTCATCTGACATCCGTAAGTCTCGATCCAAAGCTTGCGCTCACCGCCGTCACTTGCGGAATGTTTAGACTTTTGCACCATAATTATTATGTTATAGGGCAGTAACCCTTGATTTTATTATTAAAAAATGTAATTTTGCACAAAATTAATCATTGAGTGCAGATGGAGCAAATTATCGGAATCATTTTAACTCTGGTATTTACCGGTCTCATTGCTGCTTTCAAGGAAAGAAACAAGCGGAAATCAGGTAAGAGAGTTTTTGAACCCGATGATTTTTCGATTACGGAATCTCAGATACCTCCGGTGCCTTTTTCCCACCCTACTGCCCCCATGATTATTCAGGAAGAGGGCGAAAGAGTAACAACTGATATGCCTGAGCCCGATCCGTTACCCGATGAGGCAGATGCAGAAGTTGCGGCTTACCGCGAACGCTGGCGCAGAGCAATAATCGATTCAGAAATATTACAGAGAAAATTTTGATATAACCTTAAATTATGGCATTTCCAATTATTTCGGCAGAGGAAGCGGCAGCCCAGATTTTTAACGGGGCTACTATCGGCTTATCCGGCTTCACAGCTTCCGGCTCTCCCAAAGTTATAACAGAAGCCATCGCAGCTAAAGCTGAGAAAGAGCATGCGGAAGGACGCCCCTTCAAAGTGGATATTTTTACCGGTGCGTCAACAAACAATCATGCAGATGGCGCACTTGCAAGAGCTAACGCTATCGGCAGACGTACTCCCTATCAGAATACTCCCGATTTGAGAAAACGCATCAACTCTCATGATGCACACTATTTTGACCTGCACCTGAGCGAACTCGCCCAGAAGTTCCGCTACGGCACATACGGCGAACTCGATTTCGCAATTATTGAGGTTGCCAAAGTGTTTGACAACGGGGAGGTTGTTCTCGGAACCGGAGTCGGAAACGTTCCCACATACGCCAAGTATGCGAAAAAGATTTTCCTTGAGCTGAACAGTATTCTGCCGGAAGGTCTTTACGGACTGCATGACATTTATATGCCGCTTGATCCCCCTCACCGTCGCGAAATTCCTATCTACAAACCGAGCGACCGCATAGGAGAGCCGACTGTGAAAATTGATCCTGCTAAAATTGCCGGAATAGTTCACTCTGATGCTTATGACGGAATCAAAGGATTTACAGAACTGGATGATGTGACACTCCAGATTGGGTCTAATGTGTGTAACTTCCTGCTGTCTGAGGTAAAAGCGGGCAGAATACCCTCATCTTTCCTGCCTATTCAGAGCGGTGTAGGCAATGTGGCAAACGCTGTGCTCTTCGGACTCGGTAATGCCAAGGAACTTCCTCCGTTCGAAATGTACACCGAGGTGATTCAGGATGCTGTAATAGAACTCATGAAACAGGGCAGATGCAAATTCGGCAGCACATGCTCTCTCACCCTAAGTGACAAAACCGAGGCTGAGGTGCTCAACAATATTGACTTCTTCCGTGACAAACTGGTGATTCGCCCGGCAGAAATTTCAAATAGTCCGGAGGTGATTCGCCGACTCGGTGTAATCGCTATGAACACCGCTCTTGAAGCCGACATCTTCGGTAACATAAACTCTACTCATGTTGTTGGCACCAAGATGATGAACGGTATCGGTGGCTCAGGCGACTTTACCCGCAACGGCTACCTGTCTATTTTCAGCTGCCCGTCTATCACCAAAGGTGGCCTCATAAGCAACATTGTTCCCATGGTGTCACACGTTGACCACACCGAGCACTCGGTAGATGTTATAATCACCGATCAAGGTGTTGCTGATCTCAGAGGCAAAGACCCCGTGCAGCGTGCGGAACTCATTATTGAAAACTGCGCACACCCGATGTACCGCGAGTTGCTCCGCGACTATCTGCGTATGGGTAAAGGTGGTCAGACCCCTCATTCGCTCAATGCTTCACTTGCGTTCCACACCGCATTCCTTGACAGCGGTGATATGCGCAATACCGACTGGGCTAAATATATGTAATCCATATATATCAGTAAAAAAATCAGGGCGATTCGGAATTGAATCGCCCTGATTTTTTATATCCCCTTGATTATCTCCATACCGAGTAATCCACGTATAAGAGTAACCTCTATATGCCGTTTTCGGCTGAGCCGCGTGTAAGTGCTTCGGGAAACAGTAATGTTCTTTTCTTTTCCACCGGGGAATTGTACCACCACATGATACATCTGATAAGGTGAACCTTTCACGTATGTGTTTCGGCTTATCCTCCTTGTGGTATAGTGAGTTGTCTGATATGTACGCACAATCTGAGTCTCTACAGTTTCGTTAGGACGCGAATCAATGCCTATCCTGTTTATTAGGGTGATAGAGCATAGAAACACTCCGGTTATCACTGCTGAATGAACAGCACCGTTAATCCAGCGGTTACCGCTGTCGGTAACTATCCGGAACAGCCCGGGCATCAGCACGAACGAAAGCACCGATAAAGAGAAAGCCCATCCTGTCGGCATCCACCATGGAGTAAGGAGATTGTTAAACATAACCGCCGCTGTGCCGTAGGTTACCATAGCCACTAAAACAGCAGCCATAAGCGCTATTGTATTTTTATTTTTGCTCATTGACAGCAAAGTTAGTAAATTCGCCTCGGTATGTATAGACTGGCTTTTTTATTTTTTCTGATTATGAATGTTGCAGTTTCACTACCTGCCCAGAATTACGATGCGGCAATGAAATCTGCAGGTATGGTGGATATTGCCGAAATTGTTCCCGATGTTGTTATTGACCTTATGTATGCCGGAAAAGACAATTTTGTCGGTGAAGATATGTACGGGACACTCAAAAAGGCCTACATTCACCCGGAAGCCGCCGCCGGTCTTGCAAAAGCACAGACGGCACTCAGAAAAGAGTACCCGGGCTACAGCCTCAAGGTTTGTGATGCCGCTCGCCCGATAAGCGTGCAGCGCAAAATGTGGAACAAAGTCAAGGGGACTCCAAAATCAAAATATGTAAGTAACCCGACGAGAGGTGGAGGTCAGCACAACTTCGGACTGGCAGTAGATATAACTATCATAGATGAGAATGGTAACGAACTGCCGATGGGCACACCTGTTGACCATCTGGGCTATGAGAGCAACATTGATTCTGAAACCTCGCTTGTTAAACAAGGTAAGATATCCGAACAGGAAAGGCAGAACAGACTGCTGCTAAGAAAGGTAATGCGTGCCGGTGGTTTCTCGGCACTGCGCACAGAATGGTGGCATTTCAATTTCAAATCCCGTGCTGTAGCCCGAAGCCGATACAAGTTGCTTGATTTCTGAAAACTACTGCCCTTTTGCACGGCTGATTGTAACCAGATACACTCCTGAAAATATCAGAACCACAGCTACACCTTTCAATAAGGAGAAGTTATCCATACCCAAAGAGATTCCCACTACGGTTGCAACAATCGGCTGAACATAATTGTACATTCCAACTACTGTAGGGCGTAGATTCTTCTGACCTATCATAATTCCAATATATGCGATAAACGTTCCCCCTACCACTACGTATGCAGCTCCGCACCACATTGATGTAGTTACACCGCTGAAATCGGTAGATAGAATTGTTGGCAACGACACCGGAACCGCAACAATTGTGGCGAAGGTAAACATCCACTTCATCAGTGTGACAAGTGAATATTTACGGATGAAATTACGATAGAGTGTAAGATAAAGCGCATAGCTCAGCTGAGCACCAAGAACAAGTAGGTCCCCAAGGGTTGGGTTTTCTCCACCACTTATATTTGCTCTTCCACTGAGAACAAGAATCAGCGCGCCACTCGCTCCAAGAACTATTCCTCCGACCTTCTTCCCGGTTATAGGCTCACCAAGAATTATGTAAGCAAGTACCATAACCCACATAGGCATGGTAGTGGTGATAAGTGAAGCCTCACCGGGAGAAGTAAGCCCTACACCAAAGATAAAACACCCCTGATTCAGCAATATTCCGAGCATTCCTGCACCAGCGAGTCTGAGCAAATCCTGCCAGGGGACACGCTCGCGAGGCATGAAGATAGACAGTAACCAGAAAAGGAGCGCCGCTCCGCCCACCCTGAAATCGGTGAGCAGAAGCGGTGCTACTATTCCTGATGATAGGACAAATTTTGCCACTGGAGACATAAGTCCCCACAGCACATTTGCCATCAACATAGACAAGTGTCCCCTAATCTTTGCTGAAGCCATGCGACACTATGGTCCGGTTAACTTTTTATTTTGATTCTGATTCCGGACGAGAGTAGCCGTCTTTTGTAGCTCTCTCACTCATTCGCTTGATGCGTTTGGTGGTTTCCGGGTGAGAACTGAACATTTTCTGAACCATGTTTGACTTCACATTTCCCTCCAGGTTCTGAAGTTTTTCAAAAGCCATTACCATCCCCCAGGGATTGATTCCGTTCGCCACAAGAAAATCATATCCGGCGTCATCAGCCTCATTTTCCTGCTTCTGTGAGTATTTTGCTCCAATGAGGCTTTCTCCGAGGGAGCCGAGCTGTGACTCAGTGAGTTTTGCGGCTGTACCTCCGGCAGATGCGATTGCATCTTTAGCGGCTCCGGTGAGAAGCTGCTGCTTGAAGCCGTTTTTGCTGTGACGCTTGGTAACATGACCAATTTCGTGACCGATAACACCGAGAAGTTCCTCATCGCTCATAATATCCATAAGTGAAGAGAACACACGCACACTGCCGTCAGGGCAAGCGAATGCATTAACATCAACCACATCATATACCTTGAAGTTCAAAGGAATACCATCAGCATCCTTAAGATTTGATGTGAGCTTGCGAAGACGTATTGTGTAAGGATTATCTTCGCCGGGTACTTTATTATTTTTATCCATCCAGTCAACTGACTCCTTTACATAAGCAGCCATCTGAGCATCGGTGATAGTGAGAGCCTGAACTCCTTTCTTCGCGGCACTTGCCACCTTACTGAGATTGAACTGAGCATTTGCCGAAACCGCAACCATAAGAAATGCTATTGCGGCAATAAATTTCATTGCAATATTTTTCATATCTGTGACAGGTTAATAATTCTTTCGCGCAAAATTACAAAAAGCATCAGAGTGAGACAAAAAAAAGAGGCTGTGGAATTCACAGCCTCTTGATTATGTAATTAAAATCTTATCTAATTACTGAGCCTCTTCGATAGTAACGGCGCGGTCGAGCTGAACAGCTTTTTCGCCGAGATCGGTCAGGTTACCGTTGTTAACGGTAGCATTGAGCTGAGACTCGGGAACACCGAGACGGATGAGCTGACGCTGAACGCCGTTTACACGAGCGTGGCGGAGGCGTTCGTTGTAAGACTCAGTACCGGTGTAGTTGTCAGCCCAGCCGGTGAGTGTGTAGTTCTTGCCGGTTTCTTTCATCACAGAAGCCACTGCGCGGAGAACGTTAACTTCGCGGGTAGAGAGGCTTGATTTGTTGATGGGATAGTAGATAGTAGCAAGTGTTTTGGGGCAAGCAACGGCTTTCTCAACAGGACGGTTGAGGCAATCTTTGAGCTGACGCTCGAGATCAGCGATGCGAGCGTTAGCAGCCTGAAGACGAGCTTCGATTGCGCTGCAGTCGGGAACTTCGGGACAAACGGGAACAACGGGAGCATCCCAAGTGCGCTTGTTGAAGTTGTAGGTGATACCAACATAAGCCTGGAGGTCACCTGCAGTCTGCTTTTCGATAGCTACACGTTTCTGGGGAGCATCGAATGTGCTGTAACGGATATCAAGGAAGAGCTGTACGCTGTTGCTTACATTGAATGCGTTGATCCAGCCTGCACGGAGTGAAGTGTTGAAGTTGTGTGCATTTTCCCAAGCGTAGTCCTTACCAACCTGAGCAACGGTCCAGTAAGCGCCGCCACCGAAGTAAACAGAAGAGTTGTAGATACGACCGGGACGATAACCGCACCACCAGTTTGTAAGGTTGATGAGAACGTCACCTACAGCACCGAACTCGTTCTGGTACTGTTTGTAGTACTTACCGTCAACGAGACCGCTGGTGTAAGGATAAACATTTACTTTGCTAAGAGTCTTAGCTGCAACGAAGCTACCACCCAGACGGAGACCGATGATGGGTGAGAACCACTTACCTACATAAATAGAGGCAGCAGGTGCGAGACGCTTAGAAAGTTTGTTATGCTGGTCAAAATCAGACATGAAGAGGCTAACGCCACCTTCAGCGGTGATAAACCAGTTGTTAGAGAAACGATTGAAGAGGTAACCCTGAGCAGGATCAGAAACCTGCTTAACCTCCTGATTTCCCTGAGCAAAAGCGGCAGTTCCAATGAACATAGCGCATGCCAGACCAAGGATGCTTCTTTTAATCATAATGAATCTAATAATAGTT
>JAIDQW010000461.1 GCA_029062075.1 Paramuribaculum sp. | reverse complement strand
ATGAGAGTTAGTTGCAGACATTATAGATGCTTTGAGAAGCGCATTGTGCCGGTGAACGGCTGCCATCACGTTAACGCCAAAGGTGAGGAATCTGAGGTTATCCTTGCGGGTCTTGCCGGGTGAGAAAAGCAGGGTACCGGTATCTGTGCCGAGACTCCAGTTGTTATGCTTGCCTGAGCCGTTGATGCCGGCGAATGGCTTTTCATGAAGCAGCACGCGGAAATGGTGGCGGCGAGCAACCTCTGCCATGACAGACATCAGCAACTGGTTGTGGTCGTTAGCAAGGTTGCATTCTTCGAATATTGGGGCAAGTTCAAACTGGTTAGGAGCCACCTCGTTATGACGTGTCTTTGCCGGGATTCCGAGCTTGTGACACTCAGTTTCGAGGTCAAGCATAAATGCCTCGACGCGAGATGGAATTGAGCCGAAATAGTGGTCTTCAAGCTGCTGGTTTTTGGCAGACTCGTGCCCCATGAGGGTGCGTCCGGTGAGCATCAGGTCAGGGCGGGCAGAGTAAAGAGCTTCATCCACAAGGAAATATTCCTGTTCCCATCCGAGGTATGCCTTTACATGCTTAACGTCCTGGTCAAAAAGTTGAGCACCGGCAGTTGCAGCGCGGTCAACACGGTTAAGTGCTCTGAGCAGGGGAGGCTTGTAGTCGAGCGACTCGCCTGTATATGAAATGAAGATAGTGGGAATACAAAGTGTATTTCCAAGGATAAATGCCGGAGAGGAAATATCCCAGGCACTGTAGCCACGTGCTTCAAATGTGTTTCTTATTCCTCCGTTAGGAAAACTTGATGCGTCCGGTTCCTGCTGTACAAGGAGTTTGCCGGTAAAATTTTCAACCACTCCACCTTTACCATCGTGGTCAACGAATGAGTCATGCTTCTCGGCAGTGGTCTCGGTTAGAGGCTGAAACCAGTGGGTGTAATGGCGCGCGCCATTGTCAATCGCCCATTTTTTCATACCCTCGGCAACAATGTCAGCCACCTCTCTGGGTAGCGGCTCCTTATTGTCAATTGCGTTGCATAGAGCCTCGTATGCCTTCGCGGGAAGGTATTCAAACATTTTCTGACGGTTGAACACATATTTCCCATAATACTTTTCAGGCCTTTCCTTTGGCATCTCTACCGGATCGGCTTTGCGGTTGAAAGCTTCATCAACCACTTTAAATCTCAGTTGCGACATAAGCGTTAGCGATTAAATGTTAATAATTTGATGTTATTTGAAATTTTCGATCTCTCTAATGGTTTCTGTTAATCATCACTTTGAGATTTCAAATTTGTTTTTCGTTCTATAATTCAGACAGCCGTTCAATCCTCCTTACCGCCTCAAGTGTAGCTTCGTGAGAGGAGAAAGCTGTCAGGCGGAAATACCCTTCGCCGCTTGGTCCGAAACCCACTCCCGGAGTACCTACAAGGTGACATTTCTTAAGCATAATGTCGAAGAAGTCCCAGGAGCTTAGTCCTCCCGGAGTCTTCAGCCATATATAAGGAGCGTTTATTCCGCCTCTGCATTCAATACCAGCCTGAGCCAGTCCGTCACGGAGCATTGCTGCGTTGGTCATATAATATGCAATGGTTTCTTTCACCTGTTTCTGACCCTCCGGAGAGTAAAGTGCTTCGGCTGCTCGCTGTGAAATATAGCTTGCACCGTTAAATTTAGTAGTCTGACGCCTGTTCCACAGAGAATTCACCTCAACAATCTTGCCTGAAGAATCAATCCCTTTCAGATCGTGAGGCACAACAGTGTATCCGCATCTCACTCCGGTGAATCCTGCTGTTTTAGAGAAACTTCTGAATTCTATCGCAACCTCTTTCGCCCCCTCAATCTCGTAAATGGAGTGGGGCACATCGCTCTCGGAGATATATGCCTCGTATGCCGAGTCAAAAAGAATCACCGCCCCGTTGGCGCGGGCATAATCCACCCACTCCTTAAGTTGATTGCGGGTGAGGGTAGTGCCGGTCGGATTATTCGGATAGCACAGATATATTATGTCGGGATGATTTTTGGGCAGAGAGGGTATGAATGAATTGGAGTCATTGCAGCTCAGATATTCTATGTCACTCCATTTGCCGGTTGATGAATCAAACTCACCGGCACGCCCAGCCATCACATTTGTGTCAACATACACCGGATATACGGGGTCTGTCACAGCTACTTTACAATTGGCAGAAATAATGTCGCCAATATTTCCGGTGTCGCTTTTGGCACCATCGCTCACAAACACCTCGTCCGGCAGGATGTCAATGCCTCGCGCCGCGTAGTCGTATGCCACAATCTTTTCTCTGAGGAAGAGATGTCCCTGTTCAGGACCGTAGCCTCTGAAGGTAGCTGCATCCGCTTCGTGGCGAACAGCCTCCTCCATTTCCCGAATGGCTTCCGAACATAGCGGGCGTGTTACATCGCCTATTCCCATTCTTATGATTTTCTCGCCGCTATGGGATGCGGCGAAGGTGTCCACCCTGCGTGCTATTTCTGAGAAAAGATAGCTTGAGGGCAGCTTGGTGAAATTGTCGTTGACTTTAAGCATCAGTGTAAATTTAGAGATACGGTGCCTTCAAAAACCGTGGTGGCACCGCCTGTCATGTAAATATGTCCGTTATCTTTCCATTCTATTTCGAGGTCGCCACCGGTAAGACTCACTGTGACTCTCCGCTTAGTGCGCCCGGTTATTATAGCGGCGACAGCGGTTGCGCATGCACCAGTGCCGCAAGCCATAGTTTCACCGCTGCCTCGTTCCCAAACCCTCATGGTAATATGAGTGGGGGAATCGACTCTCGCAAATTCAATATTTGCCCGGTCAATCCAAATAGGATGCATCTCCAGTTCCGCTCCGAGAGAGTGAACTGTAGAAGTGCTTAAATCATCAGTAAATATTACGGCATGGGGATTTCCCATAGACACCGCAGTAAGGAGAATTTCCCCTTGTGAGGTTTCAACCGGAGACTCCACAAATGTGTTTCCATCCACCTTCATGGCAACAGCTTTTGGATCGAGCGAGGGCTCACCCATATCCACAGTCACGGTATCTACCTGATTGTTGCTGTCGGTATGCAGTTGAAGTGTCTTAATTCCAGCAAGAGTCTCAAGGGTTATGGTCTTTTTATCAGTCAGACCCTTGTCATACACGAATTTTCCAACACATCTGCTGCCATTTCCACACATTTTGGCTTCGGAACCGTCGGCATTGAAAATACGCATTTTGAAATCTGAAATTTCTGACGGGCAGATAAGAATCTGTATATTATA
>JAIDQW010000460.1 GCA_029062075.1 Paramuribaculum sp. | reverse complement strand
TGTCATTATTGCGGCAGGCATTATAGCTTTTTATTGCATGGGTGCATAATTGGCACGGTTTTTGCGTAAACTGATTTATAACGACTAAAAACTAAAGACTAAATAATTATGGAAAAGATCCAACCAGGAAAATATGTTGAATTAGGCTACGATCTTTATAAGATTACGCCTGAAGGAGAACAACTCGTGCATCAGACCGACACCGAGGACCCCGAAAAAATTATCTTCGGAGTTACCCGCGGAATGATTCGCCCTCTCGAAGTGGCAATCGACGGTCTTGAACCAGGTGGCGAGTTTGATGTAACTGTTAAGGCAGACGAAGCTTTCGGCCCCTGGGATCCCGAGCAGATTGTGACACTCGACAAAGAAATTTTTGAAGTTGACGGCAAGTTTGACAATGATACAATCAAACCCGGTGCAGCTCTGCCTATGATGACTCAGGACGGCTACAAAATCACAGGTATCGTCACCGAAGTGACAGACGATAAGGTGAAGATGGACTTCAATCATCCCCTCGCCGGCAAGGATGTCCGCTTCAAAGGTAAAATCCTCGCCGTGCGCGATGCTACTCCCGAAGAGCTTCAGCCGGCACACGGATGCGGTTGCGGATGCGACCACGGCTCTTGCGGAGATGACTGCGGATGCGAGCACGATTCCTGCGGTGACGGCTGCGGATGCCACTGATCAGCTGATAAAACCTATATAAAAGCTGCGTCAAACATGTTTGACGCGGCTTTTTGCTGTAAATTATTCATTGTAAACCGAAATTATCGTCAAACAGTTAGCATTATCCAAATTTATCGTATATTTGTAACCATAACCCAATTATTTAGTTATTACACCTAATTAATAATACCATTCCATGATTAAAAACAACATCAGGCGCTCTGTATGCGCTTCTGTTCTGGCTGCGGCGATCATAGCTCCCGCAACCGGTGCCGCACAGCAGGTTCACAATGAGACATGGGCTAACGGAGTGGAACGTTCACTCGTTTATTGCCCCGGAGATTTTGACTCCAAATTCTACCGCATCCCCGCTATAGTCACCGCTAAGGACGGCTCACTCGTTACCGTTGCCGACAAACGAATCGAGCATAACGGAGACCTCCCCGCTAAAATCGACGTTGTTTCCCGCAGAAGCACCGACGGCGGCAAGACATGGGAAGAATATGTTGTCGTAGCCGCCCATGATGAGGTTGGCGGCTGTGGAGATGCGGCACTTGTTGTTGACGAAAAGAGCGGAGATATTCTCGCAATTTTCAGCCATGGTATGGGACTCTGGCAGGAGGAACCGGCTCACATCAGCTATTCCCGCAGCAAGGACAACGGCAAGACATGGAGCAAGATGGTTGACATCAATCCTCAGATTCTCACAACCGACCCCAACGGCAAGCAGCCCATCAAATGCATAAGCGCTTTCGCCACATCCGGCAGAGCTACCCAGCTTGCCAACGGCAGAATCATGTTCCCCCTCGTTGTGAGAGAGAAGGATAATCCCCTCTTCAAGGTTTATGCGGTTTATACCGACGATGCCGGCAAAACCTGGAAAGTATCAAAGAATCCCGCCACAACCAACGGTGACGAGAGCAAGGTGGTGCAGCTTGCTGACGGCACAGTGATCATGAGCATCCGCAACCGCACAGGCTCGCTCCGCAAATTCTCTTATTCTCACGACAATGGCGAGACATGGAGCGAACCGGTGCCCATCGAAGGTCTTCCCGACCCACGCTGCAACGGTGACATCATCCGCTACAACCGCGACGGTCACGACCTTCTCCTTCAGTCGCTCCCCGGCGACCCGAAAGGCAGAAACAATGTTGCTATCTATGTGAGCAAGGACGGCGGCAAGACATGGCCTATCAAAAAAACTGTCGTTAACCTCCCCAGCGCATACTCTTCAATGACCATTCTTCCTGACGGAAGCATCGGCATGCTCACCGAAGAGAGCGCCAACGGTCACTACAGCTACAACATCTGGTACACCAGACTCCCCATCGACGTTATCCTCGCCGGAGACAAAAAATAATACTATCCAAACCCAATACCCATATAGGGTGCGTCAAATCTCTCATTTTGACGCACCTTTTTTATATCCCCTATTCCCTAAAGGCTTCGTTAATGTAACCTTATAATAATAGGTGATATTTTTTGTGATTTTGTATGAATATCCATTTTTTTATGTAATTTTGTACCCACTAAAAAATATCTATCCAAACGCTATTTTTAATAAACGAATTTATTCAACACAATGGATAACAAGAATTCCGACAGTATAATTGTGGATTTTGCCGCTCCCGAGCATGCAGTCCACTCTGAACGGATCTGCAACCTCATTTATGAATCAGCTCTCCAGAGAGGTACAGGAATTGCCCGCCGCTCACCCGACTATATCTCCGCAAAAATAACAGGTGGAAAAGCAGTTGTGGCTCTTGACGGAGATAAACTGATTGGATTCAGCTATATAGAATGCTGGGGACACGGTGACTTCGTTGCCACCTCCGGTCTTATCGTTGACCCGGAGTACCGCC
>JAIDQW010000046.1 GCA_029062075.1 Paramuribaculum sp. | reverse complement strand
GATCTACACGGTCTATTATTACGATTCTTTCTATCATCTCTTTTTTACGGAAAACGTGGCAAAGATAACTTATGTTGCCCTTAAAGGGAAATATTTTACACTGTTTCAAAAAAAAATTCTTACGTTTGTAATCTGAAAACTCAATAAACCATATTTTTTATGGACGAAGAATTAAAGAAAAAACTTGCGGCGGACACCGATGGGCTTCTGACATACGAATACATTGCGAATCACATCGGAGTATGCGACGATATCATGAAGGATCTTGTTCAGAATATGATTAATGTTGATTCTACAGGACAGTTCGTTGCAAGTGCTGCACGCTACCTTGCAGCAATAGAGCCCGACGAATATGCTGAATATATTTCCACGCTCATTTCTGCGGCTATTGATAAGGACAGGGAGCGCAAATACCTGCCCGACCTCATCAGCGGAATATGGGGCTCCGACTACAAGGATAAAGCTGCAGAACTAAGTGCTGCTGACAATAATTTCAGAAGAATATACAAGCGTCTTAACCCTACCGGAGCATTATAAATCATGAATTTCAATAAAATTGGTGCGGCATTGATTTCAGCATTCGTAATTTTGATTGCCGTTGCCGCTAAAGCTTCTTCCGATATGACTACTACACAAAGCAAGAACGATGTGATTGTTGAACTCAAAACAACACTTGGAGATATAAAAATTCTGCTGTACGGTGACACACCTCGTCATCTTGACAATTTTGTCCACCTCGTTGACTCTGGCTTCTACAATGGTGTGCTCTTTCACCGTGTCATAAACGATTTCATGATTCAGACCGGAGACCCGGACTCTAAGGACGCACCCAAAGGCAAGATGCTCGGAATGGGAGACCCCGGCTACAATATTGATGCCGAGTTTGTGTATCCGAAGCATTTCCACAAGCGCGGTGCTCTGGCAGCTGCCAGAGAGGGTGATGCAGTTAATCCAAAAAAGCAGAGCAGCGGTTCACAGTTCTATATCGTTACTGGCACGGTTTTCAATGAAAGTCAGCTTGACCAGATGAATGCGCGTAAGCTCCAGCAGCAGCGGCAGGAAATTTTCAACCGCCTCGCTATAGAAAACCGTGACACCATTATGGCTCTCCGCAAGGAAAGGAACCAGTCTGCACTAACAGACCTTCAGGAAAAGCTCATCAAGGAAACCGACTCAATTGCGGCTGCTGCTCCTGACACACTTACCGCAGAGCAGCGTCAGGTCTATTCAACAATTGGAGGCACACCGCATCTTGACGGCTCATACACCGTGTTTGGTGAGGTTATTTCCGGGATGGATGTCGTTGATAAAATTCAGAAAGTTGAAACTGATGGCAACGATCGCCCCCTGGAGGATGTGAAAATCATTTCGGCTAAGGTTATAAGCAAATAAATACCGGTTAAATAACGCCGATGATTGAATTCTCTACCTTTACACTTGATAACGGTCTGAGAGTTGTACATCATTACGACCCATCTACAGCTAAAATAGCCATAAACCTGCTATACAATGTAGGCTCTCGTGATGAATCACCACAGCTCACCGGACTTGCTCACCTTTTCGAGCACCTCATGTTCGGTGGTTCTGATAATGTAAAGGATTTTGACAAGGAGCTTGAACTTGCCGGAGCGAAAAATAACGCATGGACAAGCTCTGACTATACCAACTTCTATATTGTCGTTCCGGCAGTAAATGTGGAAACCGCGCTATGGGTAGAAAGCGACAGAATGTTGTCTCTGTCTATGAGCGATAGAGCGCTCGAAGTCCAGCGGCAGGTCGTGGTGGAGGAATTTAAGCAGACAGTGCTTAACCAGCCCTATGGCGAGGTAGGATCACTAATTCGTTCACTGCTGTATAAAGAGCACCCATACCGGTGGCAGACCATCGGTATCACGCCCGATCATGTGCTCGCTGCCAAAAGTGAGGATGTGAAAAATTTCTTTTATTCACACTATGCGCCTAACAACGCAGTTCTTGCTGTTTCAGGAAATATCCCCCTTGAGCGCACCGAGATTCTTGTGCGTAAGTGGTTCGGAAACATACCAGCCGGAAATATTGCTCCGAGACTTTATAATCCGGAGCCGGAAATCACACAGCCGAGAACTCTTGTCACTCACGGAAACGTGCCGGCACCGCTTATCAGCATAATGTTTCCGATGCCCGGATGCAAAGACCCTATCTACCCTGCGGCAGACATCCTCACTGACATTCTCGCCGGCGACCAGTCAACACGCTTTCACAA
>JAIDQW010000459.1 GCA_029062075.1 Paramuribaculum sp. | reverse complement strand
CCGGGAGGACTTAGGCTTCGCACTCAGGGTTCGGTAATGATAACAACCGGGATAAAGTCAACTAAAACAGACAATCCGGCTCTTTCCTTACAAAGTCGAAGAAAAACCTTTTTCGATTTTGACCAGAAAATTCAGGCTACAATTAATGCAAGCGTAGGAGATAGGTTGAAGTTCGACATGACCTACAATACCGATGCTACATTTGATTTCGATTCCAAGAATCTTAAATTGAAATATGACGGCACAGAGGATGATATTGTAAAGAGCATCGAAGCTGGAAACGTGAGTATGACCACCGGCTCCTCTCTCATCAGGGGCAGTGCGGCGCTTTTCGGTTTGAAGAGTACTCTTCAGTTCGGAAAACTGACTGCAACAGCACTCGTTTCCCAGCAAAACTCCGAATCTCGATCTGTCAGCACTAATGGCGGCGTACAGACAACCCCGTTCAAGGTTAATGCTGATGAGTACGATCAGAACCGGCACTATTTTCTTTCGCAATTCTTCAGAGACAACTACGACTCATTCGCCTCACGGCTGCCTTTTGTTGCCGGTGGTGTGAAAATCACCCGAATAGAAGTCTGGGTCACAAACAAGAGCGGTCACTATAATCAGAGCAGAAACATCGTCGGGTTTATGGATCTTGGAGAAAATACTCGTTTGGTATCCGATTACTGGACCCCTAACCGAACATTTGACAATCCGTCCAATTCATCAAACAATCTCCTCAACGTAATAAAGGCTGATTTTCCTGGAGCGAGAAATATTAATACCGTCACTCAGGCACTTGCACCACTGGCGGCTTATGGAATTGAAGGTGGACGAGATGTTGAAAAAGTGGAGAGTGCAAGGCTTCTGTCGTCAAACGAATACACCTTAAACTCCACACTCGGCTATATATCGCTTAAAAGCCAGTTGAATTCAGATGAAGTGCTTGGAGTTGCTTTTGAATACACTTACAACGGACAAGTTTTTCAAGTTGGTGAGTTCTCATCTGATATAACAGAAACAGACCTCTCGCTTTATGTGAAGATGCTTAAGAGTACCACTCAGGACCCCAAGCTCCCGATGTGGAGACTTATGATGAAAAATGTCTATTCTCTTGGAGCATATCAGGTGCAGAAGGACAATTTCAAGCTTCATATTAAATATCTTTCCGATACAACCGGAACTGAAATTAATTTCCTGCCAATACCGTCGGTAAGCGGAACGCCGCTTCTTCAG
>JAIDQW010000458.1 GCA_029062075.1 Paramuribaculum sp. | reverse complement strand
GTGGGGGTCCGTTTATGTACGTGGTATGGGTTCGCTCAGCAGCTCATCGCAGCCGTTATATGTTATTGACGGTATTCCCGTTAATTCCGATTACGATGATATGAGCTCAAATAACAACTATTTTGACCCGATGGCTGCATACAACCCCAACGATATCGAGAGCGTGACTGTCCTTAAGGATGCTGCCGCAACCGCTATTTATGGTTCACGTGCGGCAAACGGCGTTATCGTCATCACTACCAAGAAAGGTGGTCAGAGCAAGCTTAACGTAACATTTGAAACACGTCAGGGATTCACCGCGATTGCAAACAATAACATGAAGTATGCAAATGCTGCTACTACTCTTGAATTATTTGCTAAAGGATATGCAGCTCGTACAGGTCGCCCCTATGACTGGTGCTATGATTTCATGGCAAATGATTATTTTGAATGGGATGGTGAAACCGATGTAAACTGGATTGATCAAGTTACTCGCAAAGGTTATTATGCTGATTATAATCTTTCTTTTAATGGTTCAGTAGGAACAACAAATTATTTTGTTAGTTTAGGATACAATAATGCGGAGGGACTGGTCATAGGTTCAAGTAATAAACGTTATTCCGGACGTATTAATCTTGATACCAAATATCGTTTCCTCACAGTGGGCATCAACTCAACCTATAGCTATTCAGATAACAATAGTTTCTCAGCTTCAACTGGTGGCACAATGTCATCACCGCTTACAGCTGCGGTGTCTTCTATGACTCCTATGGATGCTCCTTACATCGGTGAGGGCGCTGACTGTATTTATAATCCGATAAGCTATAATCCTCTTGCGGTTATGGATCCAAAGCTTGGTGATCTTAATACAGTAAACAACCAAACTCTTGTTGCTAATCCATGGCTTCGTGTTGATTTCGGAAAAGGAATCTGGGCTAAGACAAACTTTGGTGTAAACATTATGGATCAGCGTCAGTATAATTACTGGAGTGCGATATATAATCCTCAAGGCATGAATTACAATGGTCTTGGGCAGCAGTATAACGCTCGAACAACTACTCTTACCTGGACTAATACTCTTGGTTGGAACTATAACTTTGGAGAGCATTCTATTGACTTTCTTCTTGGTCAGGAAATGCAACGCATAGTCTATTGGAATGAATACTATTCCGGAGAGAACTTCCCACTTGCTTATTTGGGCATGAGAGATCTTGCAACCGCCGGTACGTGGGGAGACAGCAGTTATTATAAGAGTAATAGTCGTCTTGCTTCATACTTTGGTGATTTCCATTATAGTTATGCAAGTAAATATTTCTTATCTGCTTCGTATCGTCGCGACGGTAGCTCTGTGTTCGGTGCCAATAACCGTTGGGGTAACTTCTGGAGCGTAGGCGGCAAATGGCGCGTGACAGAGGAAAACTTCCTGAAAGGAAACCGTGCGCTCACAAACCTTGCTCTACGTGTTAGCTACGGTACTGTAGGTAACCAGTCGCTTCCATCAGTTTACGCTTCACGCGGCTACTACGCAGCGGGCTACAACTATGCAGGTGTGCCCGGCATGGTTCCCGTACAATTATCAAATCCGGATCTCACTTGGGAAACTTCCAAGAAATTTGATGTAGGCTTTGATATGTCACTCTTCAATCGTGCTACATTCACTTTTGATTTCTATAATGACGATACTGACGATGCTCTCTACTCTGTTCCACTATCTTATGTAACTGGTATTAGTAGTAAGTATCAGAATATCGGTAAAATGCGTAATACTGGTATTGAATTTGGCGCAAACGGGGCTGTTTATTATGACAATAACATGGCATTTAGTTTGTTTGCAAATGTTACATGGAACAAGAATAAGGTAGTGAAGCTTGCTAACGGATCTATTGAAGGTACATATTCGATAGTGGAGGAGGGACGTCCTTACCGTCAGTTCTATATGCCTGAATATGCAGGTGTTGAT
>JAIDQW010000457.1 GCA_029062075.1 Paramuribaculum sp. | reverse complement strand
GAGCTATTTTAACCGTATAATAATGTTTACAAATGAAGGGACCCAAGGGCAGGTTCTCGTGGTCTATGGAACCATCACGCCTCAGGTGCTTGGAATGATAAAAGACTCCGCAACCAAATAAAACCTCAGACCCTGTTCCCCAAATAAAGGCAGCACCCCGAAGGCTTAGCGTTCCTTCGGGGTGCTGTTATTATGAGTTTTATCGGAGAGTGGCGATGGTTTTAGCAGTGGAAACCACCCAGAGAATGTCGTGAGGCTCAAATACGGTTGATGCCGCAGGCGTAAGGAATTCCTCGTTGCGGTTAATGCTCACAAGGAGTGTGGAATAGTCAGTGCTCAGGCGAGACTCCGCAACGGTTTTGCCGACAAGAGTTGAGCTTTCCGACAGCTGTAGAGATGTGAGTTTGTAGTCAGTCGGTGATACAGATGTAGCTTCCTCACCGTCTTTTTCCACAATTTCAAGGAGTTGCTGAATCTGATCGTCAGTGCCAATCACACCGAGAACATCCCCGGGGAATATTCTGGTGTCACCGGACGGCACCGGAATGAGGGTTGCGCCACGTTGAATAGTAGCGATATTCACCCCGCACTTCTGCCTGATGCCGCTGTCCTGAAGTCTTTCTCCAACGAAGGGGCAGTCATATCCCACCGTCATGTAAGCCATGTGAAGGTTGCTGACAATATTGTTTTTCTTACCGCTGCGTCGGAGCTCCCTTTCATTGAGATTGTCAATAAAGCGTGATTCCAAGCCCCTCATTTTCTTTTTGAGCTGCTTTGAGAAACCGAAAATAAGAATTGCAAAAACAATGAATCCGAACACCACTCCCACCCAAGCGGAATAAATTCGAGCGAGCAGGAAAATGACAATAATCAGTGCAACAATCATGCGGAAAATGGTCATTACAATCAGCGGCACATCAAAGTGAGCGTTAGCCGCGAGGAGTCGCTGGCGCTCCGTTCGTTTCGACGCAGGCATAGATAGCGCAAGCAGGAACGGTCCCATAGCTGCAATGGTGACAAGAGCACATATTAATTTACCCCACACCGGATTAAACTTGACGAGCCAGGGTAGGAGCCAGTTTATGGATATGAGGCTTATGGTTATCAGCACAACAGTGTAAAGCATTACTCTCCATAAATACCTGTTAAGTACAGATTTCCAGAGTAATCCGGTCTCGCTCTCGTTGGTTGCCCTGTCGCAGTATCTGTCAATGAGGAAGTGCAGCCTTTTGGGTAGAATCTTCACAAGCCCGTTATAAACAGGGTCAGCCATCCTGATAAAGTAAGGGGTAGTGAATGTAGTGAGTACCGAAACGGCAACGACAATAGGGTATATAGTCGGGTCAAGCACTCCGAGACTCATGCCGAGAGTGGCGATGATAAATGCAAACTCACCG
>JAIDQW010000456.1 GCA_029062075.1 Paramuribaculum sp. | reverse complement strand
CCCTATATAAACCTGTCTGTCAGCATATTGCCGGCGGAGCGGTTTGTCATGTTTACAAATTTTAATTACTTTTAGTATGCCTGCACAGGGAATTATCTCACTGCGGTTGTTATAATAGCGTAAGTAAGTTGAAAAGTAATATAGAAAGTAGTAAGAAGCAGTTTTTTTTCAACATCCCTCGTCTCTATCTTCTGGTAGTGATACCGAAATTTAGAGCTCTCATAAATAAATAGTTGAAACGTGAGAGGAGGAGTTCAAGGCAACTTGGACTCCTCCTTTCATGTTTATATCACTTTTAATGAAAAATATTTGTATTATTACAAACACTGTATTACCTTTGCGCCAACAAACGCACCCAAATAACTTTTATCATTATGAAAAACTTCACATTCGCCATGAAATGGCATGAGATTCTCAAACCCTATTCCGACGATATCCGTCGCGAAGTGTATGACGCTATAATTGAATATGTTGCCACCGGCACAGTAATTGAGATGCAGCCGCTCGCCCGTATTGCGTTCGACTTTATCCGCTATGAGATAGATGAGAAAGCGCGACGCAGAGAAGCACGGCTGGCAAAAAAGCAACAGGTATCATCTGCCACACAGTCTGATGATGCCGACAGGATTACTGATATGTACTACTCTCAGAAGAAAGCACCGGAACCGGTAACCGTGAGTAACGGAGGAGTAAGCATAACCATGAACAAAGAGCGGATACGCTGTTTTGTTAAGCAGTGCGTCAAAGATATGATTGCCAAAGGGCGTAAACCGGGAGCTTCAGATCCGAAGTTCATGTCATCGCTTGATTGCCTCGTAACCAACAGATTTGAAGTACTCCGCGATGACCTTATCTCACGCCGTCCTACCGCGCCGCTTTCCGAAGATCTGTGGAACGCCATAATTCAGAACGCTCACAGTGAATTCAGTGCATAAAAATTTTTAATAGCTATGAAGTAGATCTCATTTTTTCCTTCACCGCAAAAGTTTCAAAATTTTTATACCTTTGCATACACTATCCTTTTTCACATCTACTCCACCTGCCATTGTGGCTCATGATATACCCAAAATCGTAATCAATCCCATAGGGGGACTCGCAAACAGAATGCGGGCCCTTGCCTCTGGAATTTCACTTGCCGTGGAACTGGATTGCCCGTATGAAATCGTATGGTACAGAAATTGGGAACTGAACGCCCGCTTCGAGGATATTTTCAAGATCTCACCTGAAATTAAGGACAAGATAGTATATCCTGACGCAATCAAATATAATCTTCTGTATTCTGTACCAAGAAAGCGGAACCTATTTGTATCAGACATATTATCGCATTCGTATTTCGGAGTTACACTAAGGGATTGCACGAAACCTTTGCAAGATCTTATACTATATGATAAATATGACGAAACCAAAACACTCATCAAAAAATCCTTAGAAAAAGGGAAGAATGCCTTCATTCAGGGCGGCATACAATTCTACCCATACACAACACAGCTTTATCGGCATATTTTCACTCCCGTAGATTCAATAAGAAAACGCGTTGAGGAACTTATAACCAGACTCGGAAAAGATTCAATCGGAATACATATACGCCGCACCGACAACACTCAGTCAATCCTACATAGTCCGGATTTCCTGTTCATCAGAGAGATTAATGATGCCTTAAAACGTAATCCGGACGTAAGATTCTATCTCGCTACTGACGATGAACCTACAAAATTAAAGTTCAAGGAATTATATGGGGACAGAATAATATACAATGAGTCGGAAGCCGACAGAAATTCCATCACGGGTATTAAAGATGCCGCCACAGAGATGTTCGTGCTTTCGCACACATCAAGGATAATAGGTTCATTCTACAGTTCTTTTTTCCGAGGCTGCCGCCACCTTAGGGGGAAAGCAGTTATCTCAAGTATGTAAAAAAAAAATGACCCTAAAGTAAACGAAACATACCTTGACAAATCAGTAATTGATGAATACCAGATAGGAGCCTTTTGCGTGGATGGTAAATTCACCTGAAGGAGTTTCATTTAGAGTGCCCTGCCACAAGCTGTCGAAATCGCGTATCGGATAGCGCAAGCCCTCAGAATTCATGCCGCTTGCCCGGAAATTGAATATTGACACCTGTGCTCCCGGAGCGCAGACAAACCGTCTTGTGCCATTAACCGGAATGAATACCCCGTAATCGGTATATGCCCTCACATCCATTCCCTGTTGAAGATAGGACAGCAGCAGACTGATATTGCCCAGAGTATGATCTTCGCGCTTACCGGTAGCACCCAGCACAGCTATCCGCCTCATCCCCTTGCCGGCAAGATATGTCACCGCCTTGGTCTGGTCATTGGTCTCCTGATCCGGAAAACGCCTGATTATATCCCGGTATTTTTCAGCTATCTCAGCCGACATGGAATCGCAGTCGCCCACAATTCGCCACACCTTGTCATGCAC
>JAIDQW010000455.1 GCA_029062075.1 Paramuribaculum sp. | reverse complement strand
CGCCCGAGCGAGTGACACACGATGCGCTGAAACGCGCGGGGAGATTCAGCTGCACCGCCACAGGCGCGACAGGCGGGGCTATTACAGCCCCAGTTACGTTGGGGTTGAGGGTTGCGGCGATGAAATAGCCTTGTGTGGAGCGCGCCGCCCTGACAGCCTCATTCTTCAGGCGAGCAACAGCCGGAGAAAGAGCGACAGTAGCCCCCGGGACAGCCGCCGTACATCCGGGTGAGTTGCCGTGAACGCCTGAGAAGCGCAGAGGTGACCGGGCTTTCGAGTCAAGGAAATCAACCGGTGCGGTGATGAGCACTTTCACAGAGGTTATTCTTGAAAAATGAGGGTGGGTGGAGAGCATGGAGAGGTCGAGATGCAGCTTCCACGGGGTAGCCGACACGACAAAGGGGGATATAGTGAAATCGGTATCGGATCGCTTTGTGACCGATGTGGAGATAGGAGAAACAGCCTGCCAGAGGTCCGGCAGCCCGACAATTTGCGGAATTGTGACCGCAACAATGGCTCCCTGAGCATCAAGAAAGAGGCAACGCGCCACTATCGGCTGAAGAAACAGTCCCCCTTCACGGGCAGCGTCAGTGAGCGAGGTGTATGCTCCTATAAGGGCAGATGTGATTTTGCGCTGCAAGGCAGAACCGGGCATAATGCCATTTGACAGGGAGGTGCCACGCGACGAGGCGAATGAAACAGTAGCCGCCTGAAGGATACCTTGAGGTTCG
The DNA here is from genome assembly GCA_029062075.1 of Paramuribaculum sp. Lineage (GTDB taxonomy): Bacteria > Bacteroidota > Bacteroidia > Bacteroidales > Muribaculaceae > Paramuribaculum. The sequence goes on along the minus strand of JAIDQW010000455.1, from coordinate 3,881 downwards.
GCATAGAAGGAGACCACCGGAACCATAGTTTCCTCAGGGATGAGTGTCCACTGCCCTTGGGTGCATACTATGAAACGCTGAGCGGTCGAGGTCATGACGATAACGGTGTCACCGCAGTCCAGAGCGCAGAGTGGCGGCGAAGGGAGGGTAGCCGAGAGGAGAACAGGGTACGGTGAATCGGCGGAGTAGATGGTAATAGTGGAATTAGTGGCAGTGAGGATGATTCGCGGTGTGCGAAGCAGTGCGGTGTGCGTAAAATCGGGTATAGGGGCGAATTGCCCGTTAATAATGTTGGTATTCATGAGTGTGTGTTTTTAATAGTGTGGTGCAAAGATAACGCATAAGTTGTAATTATGCAAATAATGGGGGCTGTAAGGGAGGAGGGGAGAAAGAGAGAGGGTGCATTGGAAGTTTATTTCCAATGCACCCTCTTGTGGGTTAGTTGGGAGAAGGGTCAGTTGACTTCGATTTCGTCAACGAAAACGAATCCGGTGTGACCTGCTCCACCGTGCCATGCGGGTATTTTGTTTTCTGGCTTAACAGTAACACGCACATACTGAGCCTTTACGGTATCAAATGTGATTTCGTGCTTCGCAATTTCTGATTTCTCAGCAGCCATTTCGGGGTATGTCTGTGAAGCGACTGTTTTGAAATTCTTGCCGTCTGCACTGACAGCAACCTCAATTTCACGGGCATCAAAAATCCATGACTGAGTATCTACATTTGTGCGCAATGCAACGCTGCTGATTTCCTGCTCGCTCTCAAGGTTGATGTCTGCAATGAGGTCTTTTCCTACAAAACCAACCCAATCGCCGTTGTTAAAACTTGCGGTACCGAATTTTCCGTCAACGAGTGTGACACCCTTTTGGGCTGCATAGCTTGGATGGGGGTCGTTTACGAGTGTAACGGGGCGCGCAGTAGCCTTGTTGAAGCTGACGCTGTTTTTATAAGTCTTGCTGTTGTTGCCCTGGGGACGGAAAGCGATAGCCTTGATGTCAGCAGACTCGCTGATTACAACCGGTTCTGTATAAACAGGTGATTCTTCTGTAGGCTCGCTACCGTCAAGAGTGAAGTGAATCGGCGCATCGTCTATAGTCTGGAGCGTGAGGATGATAGTGCCGTTATCAAGGTCCGGGGTAATTGTTCCTGCCACATCAAACATGTGTTTTGCGTAGTTGTATCCGTTAGCCTCGTAATGGTTCAACATATTCACCACGCGTTTTGAGAACGCCTTGTAATCCTTGGGTGCGTTGCTCCACTGCACATCTGCAAGAGCAGCCATTCGTGGCAGCTCCATGTACTGCACCTGTGAGAATGTGGGTATATACTCTGTCCAGAGGTTAGCCTGCACTCCGATGATGTGTTTGCCTTCTTCGGGTGTCAGAGCTTCCGGTAGGGGCTCGTAGTCATAAACTCTCTGCACTGAAACATATCCGCCAATAGCTTCGGGTTCGTCCTCGCGGTCAAGAGTCTGGTAGTAGTCAAAGTAGAGGTAATTGTTTGGAGTCATGATAACATCATGCCCTTTTTTTGCCGCTTCAATGCCGCCTTTTTCTCCACGCCATGACATTACAATAGCACCGGGAGCAAGTCCTCCTTCAAGAGTTTCATCCCAACCGATCATCTTTCTGCCTTTGGAAGCAAGGAAATCGCTTGCATGGTGAATAACGTGGCTCTGAAGCTTTTCTTCGGGAGTGCCGTGCTCATCGCCCTTCAGCCCAAGCTCCTTAATCTTAGCCTGACATTTGGGGCAGTCTTTCCAACGGTTTTTGGGACATTCGTCACCACCGACATGGATGTATTCGCTGGGGAAAATCTCAACTATTTCAGAGAGGACGTCATCAATAAACCTGTAAGTGGAATCGTTGCCTGCGCAGAGAACATCCTCGCTCACTCCCCACTGCTGCCAAACGTCGTACGGACCGCCTGTGCAGCCGAGTTCGGGGTAAGCGGTAAGTGCTCCGAGCATGTGACCGGGGAGGTCGATTTCAGGCACCACAGTGATGTGGCGATCAGCCGCGTATTTTACAATTTCGCGGGCTTCTTCCTGAGTGTAGAAACCACCGTAAGGGATACTGTCGTAAACACCGGAATTATGACCGATAACAGTGCCTCCGCGCTTAGATCCCTTTTCAGTGAGTCCGGGACGGCTCTTGATTTCAATTCTCCAACCCTGGTCGTCGGTGAGGTGCCAGTGGAGAGTGTTTATATTGTGGAGAGCGAGCATGTCAATGAAGCTCTTTACGGAATCCGCGGGGAAGAAGTGGCGTGAAACATCAAAGTGTGCACCACGATAAGAGAAGCGGGGTTCATCGGTGATTTTCACCGCGGGGAAGATAATATTATTGTTTCCGGCAGCGGGAATAGATTTGCGGAGAGTCTGGATGCCATAGAATGTACCGGCAGCGGTCGCACCATTGATAGTGATACCGTGCTCAGTAACAGTGAGTTCGTAAGCTTCCGGATTGGTACTTCCGAGAGTGCTGAGAAGTGCAATGACTCCATCGCCGGGCTGACCGGGAGTAATGTCAAGCTTCAATCCGGTCATCTGTTTCAGATAGTCGGCGAGGAGGTTAGCATCGTTGAGCAACGCAGAGTCGCCTTCGGTGTAAACGATAGATGTGGCGGAGGTGAGTCTGTAGCCTTCGCCCTGACTGAGTTCAATAGACTGAGGGAGCGGCACGACATTATAGTCAGCGGTGAGTTCACCTCTGCTTGAACAAGCCGCCACAGCAAGACATAAAGCCGCCGCGGCAAAAATCCTAAATTTTTTCATGAATAGTTTTTTATGGTAATCTCTGCAACAAAGATATGCATTTTCAATAATTTGTACAAATATGCGATTTGCAGTGATCTGATGGCATTTGATGGTTACCGCTCAATCATTCCGTAAGCGAAGCAAGGAGTTGGGCGGGTGTGAGATTAAGGCGGGGATGACTCCAGCGTGGAGCGAGCTGCAACATGGGAATGAGTACAAAGGGGCGGAGGTGCATGCGCGGGTGAGGCAATGTGAGGGTGGAAGATGTGTACACTATTTCATCAACAGCGATAAGATCAATATCAATTATTCGGTCGGTGTAGCCACCCTGCCCGTTGCGGTGAGGCATATCTGAGATGCTTTTCTGAACGTCAAGGAGAGCCGCAAGAAGTTCTTCGGGCGGGAGAACGGTTTGAAACGCCACACCTATATTAATATATGGATTTGACGATTCATAACCCCAGGGTGGGGATTCAACCGGGTCGGAGAGCCTGACCGAGGGATTTATCCGCTCCTTAACAGCAGCGACCGCCGCGGCAATATTGCCATGGCGGTCACCGAGATTGGAGCCTATGTTAATATAGGCTGTGTGCATTTATTAAAGTGTTTTCTTAACTTCAACTTCCTCGTATGCCTCAACAAAGTCGCCTTCCTTGATATCGTTGTAGCCTGCAATGGAGAGACCGCAATCGTATCCTGAAACAACCTCCTTGACATCATCCTTGAATCGCTTGAGCGAACCGAGTTCTCCGGAGTATATTACAATGTTGTCGCGAATAAGTCGAACCTTGCAAGAGCGTTTGATTCTGCCCTCGCGGACGATACATCCTGCGATGGTTCCGACCTTTGAGATATGGTATGCCTGAAGCACTTCGGCTGTGCCGGTGACTTCTTCCTTGATTTCCGGAGCGAGCATGCCTTCCATCGCATCCTTGACCTCCTCGATAGCCTGATATATGACAGAGTAGAGTCGGATTTCCACGCCTTCCTTCTCGGCAGCACGACGGGCAGCCTGAGAGGGGCGCACCTGGAAACCGATGATGATGGCATCGGAAGCGGCAGCGAGGGTAACATCGCTCTCTGAGATTTCGCCGACAGCCTTGTGGAGTACGTTGACTTGGAT
>JAIDQW010000454.1 GCA_029062075.1 Paramuribaculum sp. | reverse complement strand
GCAAAGCACTGCATCTACAACAGACATTGCATTTGTCAATTACCAGCCGATAAGTATCAGCGAAATAGGCAAGGCGAATGACAATTCTCATATAAGAATTATTAATCTTAGTCCGGATAAACTTGATCAAGCCGGGAAATACGATATGGTATTTGTCAACGGTATGGGATTACGTATTACCCGGGAGCAGCGGGAAGCACTCACAAAAGCCGCAGAAAAAGGCTTGCCGGTATTATCCACCGCTGTTACCAATCCTCAGAATATGATTGTTTCAACCGACTCTGTCGATACAGAGTTCCTCAAGCAGTATCTTCAGGGAGGGGGGAGAGAAAACTATCGCTCGATGCTTAACTATGTGCGCAAGTTCATTGACGGAAAAAAATTTTTCGTCGGTGAAATCTCCGATCCGAAACCTTCGCCTACGGGACTGTTCTATCATACCGATGTTAAAGGCATAAATGGAGATATTATTTATTTCAACACTCTCTCTGAGTACGAAAAATTCTTAACGGATAACGGGTTGTCAACTTCCGGAAAACCAGCCATAATTCTCACGGGACAGATGGGGGTGCCTGATGAATTGATTACAGAACTTGAGGCTACCGGCAATATCGTTTATCCCATCACCAATTTCCAGAGGTGCATTACTGACGGCACTGCTGACAGCATAGCGGCATCGGCGGTGATAAACATGGCTCATGGTCGTCTCGGAGGTGCTGCCGTGAATTATCTCTCACGGAACAATATTCCGCTTTTCTCACCTCTTAATGTAAACCGCGATTATAATGAATGGGTGGATGACAAAATGGGCATGACCGGCGGTTTTCTGTCACAAAGTGTTGTTACACCTGAAATTGACGGAGCTATTCGTCCCTGGGCATTGTTCGCTCAGTATGAAGGCGATGATGGTGTTCCCCAAATCAAAGCTATTCCGGGAAGATTGCAGGAGTTCGTTCAGACTGTAAACAACTACTCACGGCTGAGAAGATTGTCAAACAGCGATAAAAAGGTTGCGATATTCTATTTCAAAGGTCCCGGACAGAGCTCCCTGACTGCAGAAGGTATGGAAGTAGCCCCATCTCTATATAACTTGCTTACAAGAATGAAAAAAGAGGGCTATAATGTCAGCAACCTACCCGGTACTGAAACGGAATTTGAAAAACTGATAAATGAACGAGGAAAAGTTTTCGGAAGCTATGCTGTTGGAGAAATGCAGCGTTTTGTCAATACTTGTGACCCCGAACTTATTAGTGAAGCTGACTATAAATCTTGGTGTGAGGCGTCTTTGTCACCTGACATGATAGCTGATATAGAAACTTTAGACGGTGCTTTTCCCGGACACGGTCTAAAAACTAATGATGGCAAACTCGCAATTGCTTCTCTTAAGTTTGGGAATATAGTGCTAATTCCTCAGACTGCAGCGGGATTAGGGGACGATAGCTTCAGTATTGTACACGGCACCGATATGGCTCCTCCTCATGCTTACGTCGGAGCATACCTTTGGGCAAAGCACGGTTTTGAGGCTGATGCGCTGATTCACTTCGGCTCCCACGGCTCACTTGAGTTCACGCCCCGCAAACAGGCTGCTCTCGGAAGTAAGGACTGGAGCGACCGCCTCGTAGGCACTTTACCGCATATATATGTTTACTCAACCGGCAATGTTGGTGAAGCCATGACCGCCAAACGCCGCAGCTATGCCGGAATTGTCAACTATCTTACTCCTCCATTCATGGAGAGCAATGTGCGTGGAATATATAAAAACCTCTCGGATGCCATTACCTTATACAATAAGGAGACAGAGAGTGACAACTGTGATTCTCAGCGTCTTGACAAGGCATCTAAACTGGTTAAAAAATACACTGTAGAACTCGGAATTCACCGTGAACTTCGACTTGACAGCACTATCTCTCAAGGATATACAGCCGATGAGGTGGCAAGAATAGAAAACTTTGCCGAAGAACTTGCCAATGAAAAAATTACCGGGGCGCTTTACACTCTTGGCGAGCATTACAGTAATGAGAAACTGAACTCAACTGTTTATGCTATGAGTGTAGATCCAATTGCTTACAGCCTTTATTCTCTTAAAAGAAAACCCGGAGAAGAAGCCAAGGGGATTGCATTCACAACACGTTATCTAACCCCGGCAAGAAATCTTGTTAAAAGCTTGCTTGATGAACAACGCGAACCTAACCATAACGATATTTGCCGGGTAGCCGGAATTACTATTGAAGAACTTGAAGATGCAAGACGAATTTCTAATGATGTGGAAATGT
>JAIDQW010000453.1 GCA_029062075.1 Paramuribaculum sp. | reverse complement strand
AAGGTGGCTAAGCGGAGGATATGTGATTCTTGCAAGAAAGGCGGGCTGGTCTTTCACCGGGTCCGGGGCTGTTGCAAGATAAAGCAGCCCGTCTTTTTCGGTTATATTGGCGTAGTGTCCTGTTGCTGTCTTGTCAAATTCATGTCCCCATCTCTGCTCGAAGAATCCAAATTTGATCATTCGGTTGCACATTATATCGGGATTGGGAGTCAGACCCTCCTTCACAGCATTGATGGCATACTCCATAACATTGTCCCAATATTCCTCGTGAAGTGATACTATTTCAAGGGGGAGTTTGTATCGGGCTGCTATTGCCCGACACATCTCAATATCTTCCTCGGCATAACAGTCACCGCCCTGGCTCACATCAAGCCCTATCCTTATATAAAAAAGGTGAAGGTCATGCCCCTGCTCAACAAGCCGGTGCACAGCCACTGCGCTATCTACTCCTCCGGAAATAAGAACAGCAATCTTCATTATTATACCTCCTCCAGTTCCTCCTTCTCATCCTTGCCGTCACGGCTGATAAGGAAGATGGATATAAAATAGTCAAGCGATATTTTGCCGGGTCCGGCAAGCAAAATGTACAGATATATGCCTATGAACATTATGGGCAGATAGCCGGGGTCTGTGGCGTCAAGTCCCCACACCGACAGCTGTGGCACGAGTTTGTTGATAATATAGTACTCGGCAGCTATCATAGTGATAATAGGCGGAATAACCGACAGACGGGTGAGAAAACCCACCATAATGAAAAGAGAGCACACAAGCTCTATTATTATCATCAATATCAGGCAGGTTTGTGACTGCCAGTTGAATACGGTTGGAAATGAATCGGCGATAGAGTCGTAACTGACAAGGTGACGTATGCCGAACTGCATGAACATCACTCCAACAAACAGGCGAATGAACAAGCGGGCCATGTTTGAGTATGTGAAGCCTGTACATTTAACAAAAGTAGCGGCTACAAGTTGCGAAAATCTGCTCATAGTCTAAAGCCTTTCCAAAATGTTTATAACCTGCTCGATGCGGGCGTTTTTGAGCAAAATATTGCCATTGCCATCCACAACATAGAAGCTTGGTATGAAGCGGATATCGTACTCCGAATCAATTTCGGGACTGGCTCCCACAATCCATTCTTCCGGAAGAGTCTTTGCAAAGTTTATCCACTCTTCTCCCGGCTCAGTCTTGACTATCGCCACAACTTTCATCAGCCCCTCCTTAATATAGCTGGTAGCTTTTGAATCGGCATTAAGACGAGCTTTGGCAAGGAGTGCGTTACTGTTTGCCGGCTCGGTGAAGAACAGCAGAATCACCTGAGTGGAATCGGGGGTGAAAACCGCACTGTTGCCGTTGCGGTCGGTGAAACTTATGTCCGGCATGCGGCTGTTTAGCATGGTGGCGTTTAGAACCCGGACCTGAGGCTCGAAGTATTCCTTATCCTCCTTTTTGACTCGCTTGTTGTTAACAACAGCCTGAGCGAATGGAAGATAAAGCTCGTCGCTGAAAATAGTCGCGGTGTCGCTATGAACCAGCTGCTCGGCAGTGCGTGCAATAAACACCAGGTCGTCCGGCTGCTTTTCTATGTCCTTGATGAATTTGGCTATGCTTCTGTGCACCACCCGGGCATTAGCGTAAGGCATAAAGCTGAGATAGTCAGAGAAGGCACCTGCCATTTTGGCACGTGACGAGAACCCTTTTTTAAGGTCGCAGAAATCCCAGAAATGTGTAATGAGAAAGTTAGATCTTCCTTCCAGATTCTGTATGCTGTCAGGCACCAGAGGATATGGGAAATAGGTGTCCGGTGAAGGTTTGGCACTTGCTGTACAGTTGATTAAAACAGTCAGTAGCGCGACAAATATGATTTTTTTCATAAGTGTTCTTTATAATTGGCACATGATTTGCAGTTACAAAGTTAGCTATTTAAATTAAAAAGAAAAATAACTTACAGTGGTTTCAAACCATTGTGGGGGGAAATACGTTAGAATTTTACTAATTGATAACTCACGTTACTATGAACTTCAATAATTTTACTATCAAATCTCAGGAGGCTATTCAGAAAGCTGTTGAAATAACAAAAAA
>JAIDQW010000452.1 GCA_029062075.1 Paramuribaculum sp. | reverse complement strand
TCCTTCATGTCAATAACCGTTGATTTGGGTCCACCTTCAGGAAGATTCATTCCATACAGATGCCACCCGCTCAGAATTCGAGCTTTGAAAATAACAGTTCCTTTATCTGTTCCATTCATTTTAACTGTTACCTGCCATTTGACCGGAGACTCTCCGGTAGCTTGACACAACCCGGCAACAAAACCGCAGCTGAGAAGTAATAATGATAATATTAATCTACGCATAATCGCTTTTTTAATTTTTCTGCAAAGATACACCAACTTGACCATATTCCCCACCTTTATAAGTATAAGTTTTTCATTAAATGGTGAGAGACTTGGTAAATATTAAAAAATCTTATAATTTTGCGGAAAATTTATAGTTTATTAATACCAATTATTCATTATGGCTGATAATAAAGGCGAGGATATTTATGAAATCCTGGGCATTGATTCCACTAAAACGAGCGAAGGAAGTTATGATACTGCGGTAGATAACACTCCGAAAGGTGAGTATCTTGATTTGAATGCTCCCTCCGGTTCTATTTTCGATGATTATTCAAAGTACCCGAAGGATCCGGATAATTATTGGTGGTATTTCCGTATATGGACATTTATGGGAATAGGAGTTGTTGCCCTATTATTTATTGCCGGAATAGTTGGTGCTTTCATGTCCAGCCGCTCACTTAATTATAAGTACGATATAGAAGAGGTTATCTGTACCGACACTCCGGATGATGATTATGCTGTTGAGGAGGTTGCTGTTGTTGAAGAAGTTGCAACGGATGCCAACACTCTCTCCGGTTCATGGTATTTTTCCGGAACAATAAATGATAAGTATGCAATTCACATGTATCTGGATTTTGACACAAAATCAGGTAAATATTACTATGTGCGTTCAGGTTCTGACAATTGCATGACTCTCGATATTACAGATATAATGGAAATGGATAACCAGTATATCATTAATATGACTGAGTATAATCCTTCCGGAGAAAGGTGCGGCATGTGGAGCGGAACCCTGATTGACGGCAGTCTAACCGGCTACGGAGAGTTCCTTGGCAAAACAATGCCTTTTGAGCTTCAGCAGTGCCATAGTTACGAAACCGATTTTTAA
>JAIDQW010000451.1 GCA_029062075.1 Paramuribaculum sp. | reverse complement strand
CATCCCCTCACCAGAAGGAGAGAGGAGTATGAGCTATTCCATAATCAAAGTTTTGCACTTCGATTTGGAATCTTCAAATAAAAAATATAGTGAGCTAATATTCAGGCTTGACCGATATAATATGATGATTTCCAAGTTAACATTAATTATCCAAACGCGCCTAAACCAAACGCATATCAAACACGTCTTATTTACAAACCAAGTACAAATTATCATGAAAAAATCACTAATCCCAATTGCCCTTAGTGCTATCATGTTATTAAGCACAGACGCTTATGCAAAGCGTCACAACTCAGCCGATAGGAATCTGCCGAGAAATGAACGGGTTCAAAGCAAAAATAATTCGGGTGATCGCCATCAGGGCGCATCAGCATTGCACCCCTCAAAGAACAACAAAGATAACAAAAAGCATACCGGAAACAACGGTTCAAACAATAATAACAACAGCTATTCACGTCCGGGCAGACAGCCACAAACTCACCCTGACAAACGTCCGGTTGTACCTATTAGGCCGATTACGCCTGTCAGACCGATGCGCCCTGTTAAACCGGCACCTGTTGTCAGACCTGTTAGACCTGTAACACCCGTTAGGCCGGTGCGCCCGGCTTATCGTCCCGGCAGACCTGTATATAGCCATTGGGTAAGACCAGTTCGTCCGGTCAGCTGGCGTCCTTCAAAAGTTATCCCGGTAATTCGTCCACTGTTCGGGCTCAACTTCGGTATGGGGCTTAACGTGTCAGTCAATCTGCTTAACAACAGCGGATACTCAGTTTATGAATACGGTGACAAAACCGTTTACCTCAACAATGTCACAGAACTGAACATGCTCTGGCCGGAGGGAATACTCTTTTATGAAAACGGTGGACTGAACCGCACTCAGCTCTATTACTCAACACCTTTCTACGACTCAACCCGATACGATCAGGTATATGCCATTCTAACTTCTCAATACGGGACTCCTGTGAGCGCAAGCCTACCCGGAGGAGGAATTCAGTCAACCTGGTTCGGCAACAACGGCGGATATATCCAGCTTGATTTATCAAGCAGAATCACTAATTCCGGTTCAACCGGATTCTTCACGACCCTCACATACGGGGATTGACCATTCAGAAACTTACGCCTAAACGCAAGCATGCATAGTTGAGTCCGTCTATATCAAAGCCGGACTCACTTTTTGTATCCACATTGACGTATTGATAGCTGAGCACAAGATATGATGCAAAAGATTTACCCTTGGCAAGGTTGAATCCGATTCCGGGCGAAAGATAAAACCCCGTGTGGTTGCTGTTGTCATGCATATTTATAAATGAGCATCCGATTCTTGTGTCCAGAAAACACAAGGAAGGCACAGTGCGGAAATTTGTTCTCAGCACCCCATAAACCGGAAACATTCTGGAGCTATTGCTCACCATAGAACTCATTCCGGCTCCAAGTCCGATAAAATCAATAACTCCCCGGCGGTAGCCAAACGCAGCATTAATATTTATTGTGGACATATCATTACCCGTCAAATCAATGGCACCGCCTATATCAACACCCCACGCAAAGCCTGCCGGCAATTTTGCACTGACTGATTCTTCGGCACACAGATTTGCCATAGCGAACACTACCGATATAGCAACAAGCAAAAATCTCTTCATAATCTCATTTTTTAATCAGGGTAATACATGCCCATCTGTCTTTTTCAGTTGATTCCGAGAGCGAAAGACCATATTTCTCAGCCTCAGCTGTTATCAGCGGAATATCCTCAGTGTAGAATCCGCTTAAAAACATCTTGCCACCCGCCACCAGTGCGTGGGAATAAGCAGCCAAATCACCTATAATTATATTTCGGTTGATATTCGCAAGCAAAATATCCGCATCCGACACATCTTCTATGCTCTTAACGTCACCCAACCTGATATCGATTTCAGGATGAGAGTTGAGAGCAACATTTTCAAGGGCATTCGAATGGGCGGCAGGGTCTATTTCCACCCCAATCACACTGTCCGCACCCTCCATCGCTGCTATCAGCGCAAGGATTCCGGTACCCGTTCCCATATCCACCACCTTTTTACCGGCCATATCCGTTGCCATAATACGCTCTGCCATCTGAGACGTGGTTGCATGATGACCGGTTCCGAATGCCATCTTTGGATCTATCACAATGTCAAGACGGCAATCAGGTATATCTTTGTGAAAAGAACTGTGAATAACACATTCATTTCCAATGACTATAGATTTGAAATAATTTTTCTCCCATTCCGAGTTCCAGTCCTGCCCTTCAATTATATCGGCAGATACCTCCAGCTTGCATTCAAACGGCAGAATTGAAGCCACATCGGTACACTCCGGATCAAAGCACTCCTTTTTAATATATGCAGTCAATCCGGTTTCATCCGGCACAAAACTCTCAAATCCGCGTTCTGCAAGAATCGCGGCTATAACGTCTGTAAATATCTCATTACATGGAGTGAGGTTATATCTGACCTCTACATAATCATTCATAGCAAAATCCGAAATGTGATAAAAAAAAATAATTGCCTGCCGGGACGCATTATGCCTCAGCAAGCATTCAAACCGGCAATCAACGCCTGCTCCAGAGACCTCTCGCCTTTTTCCACAGCCTGAAGGCTATTATGGCATAGTCAAAATAGTTCAGACCACCAAGAAGTTTGCTCACAATCCCCCCGCTTTTAGTCAAAGAGGTACTGGAGTAGATTCCTCGCGCACTCGCCGACATCCGCTCCTTTTCTATTTCCAGACGCGCTTGTGTGTAAGCCATCTGATAGCGCAGTTCGTCTATATCATAACCCTTCCACTGAGGATGATCTTCGGTTATTCTTACTTTTTTTTCCATAGTCATATAAAATCAGGAGAGGAACAGTTTGGAAATAAACCTCGCTATAGGATTCATTATAACCGGCTTACGGAATATAAACACAAGTGCGATAAGTATCAGATACATAAAACTTATGCATGCGTAACCCCATCCGATGCCTATGTACGGTGCGAGCCAATGGGCAGCCGCCATCGACATGAAGAATATGAAAACTATCGCAAGCACAAATGCAGCAATTGCCACAGCACCGGCGGTGAGAAACACCGTTACTTTCTCCGCCATTGTCAGACGGGCATAACGGATATACAATTTTGCATATTCAGAAAATTGTCTTCTTATCTGCGAATACTGGTTTGACTTCTCGTTCATCTCAAAACAGTTTTTGGGGTTGCATCGGTACACAACCGCAGCGAAGAGCCTGCTCCCCGCTGCAAGATGTGTCTTTTCAGTATGCTGAGATACTATTAATCTTCAATTTCACTTGTGAGCTGATCAACAAGAGCATCAATCTCATTTTCTGAGCAGAGAATTCCTTTTTTCTGAAGGATTTCCTTAATCTTGCGACGGGTTGTCTCACCTTTTTCAGGTGCAAGCAAAACTGCTGCACCGGCACCAACAATCGCGCCACCGATAAACGCATACAATATGCCGAGACTTTTCATATTTAACTTTTATTTATTATTGATTTCTTCTGCAATTTCTTCCGCGAGCTCTTCAATTTTGCTTTTTTTGAGCTTAATGCCTATTTCAAGGAGATATTTCACGATTTCATCAAGGGTGTCCTCGCCTTAT
>JAIDQW010000450.1 GCA_029062075.1 Paramuribaculum sp. | reverse complement strand
CGTTATTTATTCTTGATGATACCGATAAACTTTTTACATCTTCCGACGGTCAGACATGGAATGAGACAGGCGAGTCAATGAGCCATATTTACGGTGGTTACGGAAAAACTCTTCTGGGTGTTAAGAATGACGGAGGAAAATATTACCATGTAACATATCCCGCAACAGTGGAGACAGAGATTGAGAACGGCTGCCCGATAAGCGGTACAAGCTCACTTGCTATCTATGATACTGAATGGAGCATCAATGCAATGGCTTTATTCACCGGAGGCAAAGATGCAGAAGGTAATCTAAGCGGAGCTACCTGGGGTTATGACGGTTCCGTATGGGCTAAACTGAGCATTGAACCTATTCCGGCTCTTGAAGGAGTATCTGTATGTCAGTATTACTCTGTTTCTTCAACATTGTTCAAAACCACAACAACCCCTATGCTCTATGCTTTCGGCGGACGCAATAAGAATGGCTCTGTGAACTCCAAGGTGTATGTGTCTATTGACCGTGGCGTTCACTGGCGCGAAGGCGATGTGAATATTCAGCTGTCTCCGTCCGTGCCTAAACTCGCAGGTGCACAGGTATTTGTTGAGGATCGTACCATGTATGTATCATCCGAAACCGATACACAGAGCCGTGCCATAAAGCCTATTACCTCCTGGGAATGCCCATACCTGTATCTGGTAGGAGGCAATTACGCTTCAGGCAAATTCAACAACGGCATATATAGAGGTGTCATCAATTTCCTTGCCTTTATTCCAATCCAGTAAATTAACCGTAATCGTGACACTCCGAAACCTGCTCATCATTATGGCTGCTGCTGTTTCTCTGATATCCACAAGCGCTCAGGAGGCGAAATACAAATGGGACATCGGAGTAGCTGCCGGTATGAGCGGATATATAGGTGATGCTAATAGTGGATTCCCCTTCAGGCATCCCGGTGCAGCTGTGTCAGTGTTAGGAAGATATAATTTCAATACCCGCCTTTCACTAAGGGCTCAGACGGGAATACAGACTATCTCGGGCAATACCTCTGATATGGACAATGTGTTGCCTGACAATGCTCAATACAAATTCAATACGTCTGTGTTTGATTTCGGGGTGAGGGGAGAGTTTAACTTCTTCCCATACGGAATAGGCGAGACATATAAAAGACTGCGCAGATGCACCCCTTATGCCGCAATCGGAGCAGGTTTGGTTGTCGGCGGAAGCAAGGGCAACCGTACGGCGGCATTCGCATTGCCTTTAGGAGTCGGCGTGAAATATAAATTGAGTGAAAGATTTAATCTTGGAGCGGAATGGGTCTTTACTAAAACATTCAGCGATAAGATTGATAGCAAGGATTTGAACGATTTATACCAGATAAAAAGTTCATTTATAAAGAATACAGACTGGTTGAGCACTATCACGGTTAGCCTGACATACGAGTTTGGAGAGCGGTGCGAGGTGTGTAATCGTAAGGACTGATAAATATATATGACATCACTTCTTGAAAAAATAGACCCTCGGAATGTGCCGGCTCATGTTGCTATTATCATGGACGGAAACGGCAGGTGGGCGAAGATGCGCTCACTTGATCGCTCGCAGGGCCATGTGGAAGGAGTGAACACTGTCAGACGTATAACCGAGGCGGCTTCCGAGGCTGGGGTGAAGTTTTTGACGCTTTATGCGTTTTCTACCGAAAACTGGAATCGCCCGAAGGCTGAGGTTGATGCGCTGATGCACCTGATTGTCATTGCTATCGAGAGGGAAACCCCCGACTTGATTAAAAACAATGTTCGCCTTTCCATGATTGGCGACTTTGACCGTATGCCACATGAGGCGCTCGAAAGGCTGAGACGCTGCATGAAGGACACCGCACATTGCACCGGGCTAACGCTCAACCTCGCTCTCAGCTACTCCGCGCGATGGGAAATTACCGAGGCGGTGAAAGCTATAGCTGCCGATGCAGTGAGTGGAAAGATTACTCCGGAGCAAATCACATCGGATACTGTTGACCGATACCTTACAACTGCGGGCATCCCGGATCCTGATTTACTCATCCGCACCGGTGGAGATAATCGTGTCAGCAATTTCCTCCTCTGGCAAATCGCTTACTCAGAGATATATATCACCAATACATACTGGCCAGACTTCAGCAAGGACGATTTCTTCCGCGCCATCATTGAGTATCAGTTAAGAGAGCGCCGCTTTGGTCTGACCTCCGAACAATTAACCAAGTGAACACTACATCATCAAATATCATGCGTTTTAGAATAGCTGTCATTATCGCTGCAATCTTCACTTTGTGCGCTACCGCATACGCACAAACACCCGTTGACACCATTTACACGCCACCGATTATCTATTCCGGTATGCCGCCGACATACGAAATTGCCGGAATTGAAGTTAATGGAGCCGACAACTATGAGGATTTTGTTGTGATAGGCTATTCTGGGCTGAAAGTTGGTGAGAGAATCGAAATTCCCGGCGATGAAATCACTGCGGCTTCTAAGCGTCTGTGGCGTCAGGGGCTCTTCAGCAAGGTGCAGGTGAGTGTGGATAAGATTGCTGGAGATAAGGCTTGGCTCACAATCTCGCTCAGAGAACAGCCTCAGATTTCTGCTATCAACTATAATGGAGTGAAAAAAGGTGAGAAAGAAGACCTTCAGGAAAAACTCCAGCTCTTCGTGGGCAACCAGATTACTCAGAACATCGTTAACCGTGCCCAGCTTATCATCAAGAACTATTTCAAGGAAAAGGGATTCGGCAATGCAGACGTTGTGATTGCACTGCACGAGGATCTTTCTGAGCCCAATAAAATGATTGTTGACATCAATATTGACAAGCACGATAAAGTGAAGGTGCACAAAATTTATATTGATGGTAATGATGTGCTCAGCGACAAAAAAATCAAACGCACTATCAAGAAGACTAACGAAAACGGTGATATCATGAATCTTTTCCGACAGAAGAAATTTGTCGAAAATGATTATGAGGATGACCTGAAAAGAATAATTGAAAAGTACAACGAACTCGGTTATCGCGATGCCAAGATTCTGAGCGATAGTGTAGTACCGTATAACGAAAAAAGTGTTGATGTGTATATCACCCTTGAGGAAGGTAAGAAATATTACATCAACGACATTTCGTGGGTCGGTAACACAATCTATGATACAAACTTCCTTAACAGAGTTCTCGAAATCAAGCCCGGAGATGTATATAACCAGAAACTTCTTGAAAAGAGAACATCTACAGACGATGATGCTGTAGCTAACCTGTATCTGAACAACGGTTACCTGTTCTACAACCTCGTGCCTATCGAAAAGAATGTGCAGGGCGATTCTATTGATCTTGAACTCAGAATGGAGGAAGGTCCGCAGGCTCGTATCAACAATGTCATTATTCAGGGTAATGACCGTCTCTATGAAAAGGTTATCCGCCGCGAACTTTATATCCGCCCGGGTGAACTCTTCAGAAAAGATGACCTTGTGCGTTCGCTGCGCGAAATCGCCAATACCGGTCACTTCAACCCGGAGAATTTGAATCCGGATGTGCGTCCGGATGCTGAAAACGGTACCGTCGATATCGTTCTGCCTCTCGAATCAAAAGCAAACGACCAGATTGAATTCTCACTCGGTTGGGGACAGACCGGTGTGATTGGTAAAGTGTCATTGAAGTTCTCGAACTTCTCAATTAAGAATCTCTTCCACCCGAGCTCATATAAAGGTGTGATTCCTCAGGGCGAAGGTCAGACATTCACTCTCTCTGCTCAGACAAATGCCAGATACTATCAGGCTTACAGTGTTTCATTCCTTGACCCCTGGTTTGGAGGCAAGCGCCCAAATTCGCTCTCAGTGTCTGCTTACTATAGCCGTCAGACAGGCGTAAACTCATCTTATTACAATAACACATGGATGAATTCCGGCTGGGGATCAGGTTACGGTTATGGTTACGGTTATGGTTACAATGATTACTACGGTAACAGCTATGAGGATGCTTACGACCCCAATAAACTCCTTCAGATGGCTGGCGTTACTGTTGGATTCGGTAAACGTCTTAAATGGCCGGACGACTTCTTTACTTTCACCACTGAATTGTCCTATAACTGGTACAACCTCAAGAACTGGGAATACCTATATTATATGAACAACGGTACGTCAAACTCTATTGTGCTTGGACTCACACTCGCAAGAAACAATATTGACAACCCCTTATATACACGCCGTGGTTCTACATTCGCCCTTGGTATCCATCTCACTCCGCCTGCATCGCTGTTCGGAAAGAAAAACTGGGCGAAACTTGCTGAGGAAAATACACCCGAAGCAAAAAAGCAACTTTACAGATGGATTGAGTACTGGAAGCTCAAATTCCAGAGCCGTACATACACTCCGCTCAATGACCCGAACGGTAAATGGACATTTGTACTCATGACCCGCGCTGACTTCGGATTGCTTGGCAGCTACAACAAATATCTCAAATCACCCTTTGAAACTTACTATATGGGTGGTGACGGTATGAGCGGTTCCTACACCTATGCCACTGAAACAGTAGCGCTCAGAGGTTATGACAACGGTTCACTCACACCTTGGGGTAGAGAAGGCTATGCTTACGCTCGGCTCGGTGTTGAGCTTCACTTCCCCTTCATGCTTCAGCCATCAACCACTATCTATGGTCTTGCATTCCTTGAAGGCGGTAACGCCTGGACTTCTGTAAGCCGTTTCTCTCCGTTTGACCTTAAACGTAGCGGTGGTTTCGGTGTTCGTATATTCCTGCCTATGGTCGGTCTGATGGGTATTGACTGGGGCTATGGATTCGACAAAGTGTATGGAACTCGTGGAGGTAGCCACTTCCACTTCATACTCGGTCAGGAATTCTAACGTTTTTTAAGTGTGAGAAAATAAACCGGCACCATAATTATTTGTCTATTTATTAAATCACATCAATACTAATAATTTGACTTGTATGAAAAAGATAGTTATATCCTTGATTGCGGCTTTTGCCGGAATATTTGCGGCAAATGCACAGAAATTCGCACTGGTGGATATGGAATATATCCTTTCAAATATTCCAACTTATGAAGTTGCAAACGATCAGCTCAATCAGCTTTCTCAGAAATGGCAGAAGGAGGTTGAAGCGGTTGCCAAGCAGGCTGAAACAATGTACAAGGATTATCAGAGCAACATGGTTTTTCTTTCCGATGAACAGAAGAAAAAGCAGGAGACTGCTATCACCGCCAAGGAAAAAGAAGCTATGGAGCTTAAAAATAAATACTTCGGTCCGGAGGGAGAGCTGTATGTTATGCGCTCTAAGCTTATGCAGCCCATTCAGGACGATGTTTATAATGCCGTTAAAGCAGTAGCCGAGGAGAGGGGATTCCAATGTATCTTTGACAGAGCCTCTGCAACTGAGATTATTTTTGCTTCTCCAAGAATTGATGTAAGTACCGAGGTACTTGCTAAATTAGGATATTCAAAATAATAAACGTATATTTGCACGGTAAACTTCAGATTAATCACGATAATTACATAAAAAATGCTTAAAAAATTTATCGCAGCAATTTTAATTGCACTTCCCGCTCTGACTTTCGCACAGGGTAAGTTCGGTATTATTAAGACACAGCCCATCATCGAGGCTCTTCCCGAAACAAAAGAAGCAGCATCTCAGCTTGAAACAGCTTCCAACAAATATCAGGAAGAATTCAAGAATTTTGAAGAAGAAATGAATAAGAAAGTGGGTGAATTTCAGGCTCTCACCGATGATACCCCCGCTACCGTTAAAGATCGCAGAATGAAAGACCTGCAGGATCTCAATAACAAGATGAACGAATTCCGATCTATGGCTGAGCGCGACCTTCAGCGTCAGCAGGAACAGCTTTTCGCTCCCATTCAGCAGAAAGTGCATGATGCTATCATGGCTGTCGGCAAAGAAGGTAGCTTCACCTTTATCTTTGAGGACATGGTGCCCGTTTACACCGGTAGCGATGTTATTGACGTTACCGATGCTGTTAAGGCAAAACTCGGAGTGAAGTAATTTAATCCCATTTGAGATAGAAACCTATTGGGCGGTCTCGGCTAACGGTTGAGGCCGCCCTGTTTTTTCAATTCCTGTCATGAAACTCAAAGGCCCCATTGGAGTATTTGATTCCGGATACGGAGGACTCACCATCCTCAAGGAAATACGCAATCTTATGCCGGAATATTCATATATTTACCTCGGTGACAATGC
>JAIDQW010000045.1 GCA_029062075.1 Paramuribaculum sp. | reverse complement strand
GTTCAAATGATGCTATTTCTTTAAGTGAATCAATTTTGTCATTTGGTAAGATGAAGAACTGCTGATTGGTTGGAGAATCAATAAATAGTGGATAACCTTTAGATACAAATCCCTCCTTCAATTTCATAGCCATTTCAATTCCGTGTTCGCCAATCTTCTGATATAAATTATCGGTAAACAACCTTAAAAATTGAACACCAAGCAATCTTCCCTTTGCAAGAGTAGCTCCGTGAAGTTTAACCAACGATCTAAACCGTGGAAACAATTCAGGACGTTTTGTAACGACAGCTTCTCCAAAAAGGGCACCACATTTTGTGCCACCAATATAAAAAACATCGCAGTTGTGAGCAAGCTCCTCAAGAGTGATATCACAATGTTTTGATGCTAGTCCGTAGGCAAGCCTGGCTCCATCAATAAATAACGGGATATCATATCTTCTGCACACAGCATATATATTTTCAAGTTCCTCCTTGGAATATAGCGTGCCTAATTCTGTCGGGAATGAAATATAAACCATTCCCGGACGCACCATAAATTCATTAGTTTCATCAGAGTAGAACTGCTTTATATATTCGCTAAGGTCTTGCTCATTAAGTTTACCATCATTATGCGGTAATGAGATAATTTTATGACCATTAGATTCTATAGCTCCCGCTTCATGGACATTTATATGTGCAGTGGAAGCTGCAAGCACACCATCGTTATGATCAAGAAGCCGATCAATTACCACTGCATTTGTCTGTGTTCCTCCAACCATAAAGTGAACCTGTCCATTGTCTATACCGCAAGCCTTCAATATTCTATCAGCCGCTTCTTTGGTAAACTCATCTCTACCATATCCGACCGTATGGATGTTATTTGTTTCAATTAAGCGTGCTAAAACCTCGGGGTGAGCACCAACCATATAATCACTGTCAAAAAATACCATGCTTCTTATAAATAGAATGTTAAAGAGAAATTTCATCCAACTCCTTCAGCCACATAACTGATGATGCATCACTTGGCATTCTCCAGTCACCACGCGGCGAGAGACAAACACTTCCAACCTTAGGACCATCCGGCAAACAAGATCTCTTGAACTGCTGATTAAAGAAGCGGCGGAAAAATACTTTCAGCCATTTAAGGATCATTTCTTTACTGAACTCATCCTTGAATGCAATTCCGGCAAGATAAAAGATGCGTTTAGGGGAGAAACCATATCTGAGGGTATAATATAGAAAGAAATCATGAAGATCATACGGACCAACCAAATCTTCTGTTTTCTGCTTAATAGTACCATTTTTTTTAGCAGGAATCAATTCAGGACTAATGGGAGTGTCTATGATATCAAGTAACGTGTTTTTTAGTGACCTTTTATCCGCTCTGACTGCAAACCAATTCACAAGATACCTTACCAGGGTTTTAGGAACTCCAACATTTATTCCATACATAGACATATGGTCACCGTTATATGTAGCCCAGCCTAAAGCAAGTTCTGACAGGTCACCAGTTCCGAGAACTATGCCATTTTCCGCGTTTGCAATATCCATTATTATCTGAGTCCGTTCCCGAGCTTGTGAATTTTCATAAGTCACATCATGAATATCCTTATTGTGCCCTATGTCGGTAAAATGCTGAAGAACTGCAGGAGCAATTGAAATCTCTCTTATTGTTATGCCAAGTTCCTTCATAAGTTGCACAGCATTATCATAGGTTCTGTTGGTCGTTCCAAATCCCGGCATTGTGACTCCTATAATGCCTTTCCTGTCCAGCTTCAAATAGTCAAAAGTATGAACCGCAACCAAAAGTGCAAGTGTGGAATCAAGTCCACCTGAAATTCCAATTATAATCTTAGAACAGTTAATAGCAGTCAAACGTGTAGCAAGTCCAACCTTCTGTATATTAATTATTTCGGTGCAACGTTCATCTCTAAGATCATCATTTACCGGAACAAATGGTCTTGGTGAAATAGTTCTTCCGGTGAGTTCATAATTATAATCCCACATACCGGTAAGAATTGCCGGAAGCAGCGATATACCGTTTCTTCTCATACATTCGGCAAAGGTTGTATTGTGAAAACGGTCTCTGCGAAGCGCTTCTATCTAAATATCATCACTGATATATTTCTGATTTGTATTCCATCTGTCGTTTGCCTGAAGCAGACTACCATTTTCAGCTATAAACGATTT
>JAIDQW010000449.1 GCA_029062075.1 Paramuribaculum sp. | reverse complement strand
AAGCATAACAACTCCCCACAGCGACCACTATCCTCTGTTTGCATCGTTCAGTGAGGAATAACGGAACAAATTTCACCCGAAAAGATAAAAAAACGGAAAAATAGAGTGGTTAGACGCTGTAAATATGCGCTTATTAATAAAAAATTGTAACTTTGCGTTCTAAATTATAGACGCGAAATACAACAGTTGTATGAAAAAATATATTATTTTCGCACTCACCGCGCTGATTCTCAGCGCCTGCGGCGAATATAACAAAGTCCTCAAAAGCACCGATCCACTGGTCAAACTAAACTATGGTAAAAAAGCCTTTGAGGAGAAAAAATACGCTCAGGCAACCACAGTGCTCGGTGATATCGTAGATTTGTTCCGTGGCAAGGAGGAGGCTGAGGATGCCCTTTATCTACTGGCTCTGAGCCACTACGAGAATAAAGACTATGCGTCAAGCGGAGTGTATTTCAAGAACTATTACACCCGTTTTCCCAGAGGAAAATACACTGAACTTGCGAGATTTTATTGCGGATACGGTTATTACCTCGACTCTCCTGATCCTCAGCTGGACCAGAGCGACACAATGAGAGGTATTGAGGAATTGCAGAGTTTCCTTGACTACTTTCCCAAAAGCGACAAAGTAAATATTGCACAAAATGCCATTTTCGAACTTCAGGACAAGCTTACCCTCAAGGAGTTGCAGAACGCCCAACTTTACTACAACCTCGGCAACTATATGGGCAACAACTATGAAAGTGCCATAATCGTTGCACGCAATGCCATAAAGGCATACCCCTACTCCAGATATAAGGAGGATTTGGAAATGCTTGTGCTCAAAGCAAAATATCAGGAGGCAGACCAGAGTATCGATGAGAAAAAAGCTGACCGCTTCCGCGAGGTTATCGATGAATATTACTCATTTATAAATAACTATCCCGACGGTCCAAACCGCAAGGAAGCAGACAATATCCTCAAGATTGCAAACCGTTACGCCGGAGAATGATTTAATAATATCTGAAACTATTTAACTCATTAAGAGATGGAC
>JAIDQW010000448.1 GCA_029062075.1 Paramuribaculum sp. | reverse complement strand
TCATAGATTCTGTCTGCGCCGAAAGATATACCCACACCGCTAAGTCCGGGCATACCGAACACGCCTGTTAGATTATCATATCTTCCTCCGCCGGAAATGCTGCCAATTTCAACATCCAGTGCTTTTACTTCAAGGATTGTTCCGGTATAGTAGTTCAGCCCTCGCGCGAGTGAAACATCCAAATCAATCACGGAATTAGTTCCGAGTTGCGATGTTGCACTAATGAGTGTTTCAAGTTCTGCAATGCCAAGGAGTCCGGTCTCACTGGTGGCAAGCAACGATTTAAGTTCGTTTAGTCTTTCTTCTGGAGTGCCTTTGATGTCAAGCACCGGAACAAGCTTTTCGATTGCATCTTGAGACAAACCTCTTTGAGAAAGATCCGCCTTTACATTGTCAATACCGATTTTATCAATCTTATCAATAGCTACAGTGATATCCGTTAGTCTTTCCGGCTCACCAATAATTTCGGCTATTACTGCAAGTACTTTTCTATTGTTAAGCTTTATCACTACCCTTATGCCGAGCTTTTCAAACACCGAGTCTATCATCTTGATCAACTCGATTTCGTTCACAAGTGAGTCAGAACCAACAATATCGGCATCACACTGGTAAAACTCTCTGTATCTGCCTTTCTGGGGGCGATCAGCTCTCCAAACAGGCTGAATCTGGTAACGCTTGAAGGGGAGTGTTAGATCATTACGATGCTGCACAACAAAACGAGCGAATGGTACTGTCAGGTCATAGCGTAAACCTTTTTCACTTACTTTGGAAGTTAATTTTGCAGAATCCGAAGCGGTGAAATTTTCACCTTCAAGATCTTTCAGCCATTCTCCGGAATTTAGAATCTTGAAAAGAAGTTTGTCTCCCTCTTCTCCATATTTGCCCATCAGTGTTGACAGGTTTTCAATAGAGGGAGTTTCAATTGGTGAAAATCCGTATAGGTCAAAAACCTCACGGATAGTTGAGAAAATATAGTTGCGTCTGGCGGTTTCTACCGGTCCGAAATCGCGGGTACCTTTAGGTATTGATGGTTTCTGTGCCATTATAATTATTTGGTAAGTGCCTCAATAGCTTTTGTTAAACTTTCGATTTTAGCTTGCGCATCAGAAAGCGTTTTGCGTGCGGCATCTACTACGTGAGCCGGAGCATTTGCCACAACAAGTTG
>JAIDQW010000447.1 GCA_029062075.1 Paramuribaculum sp. | reverse complement strand
GCATCCCCTCACCAGAAGGAGAGAGGAGTATGAGCTATTCCATAATCAAAGTTTTGCACTTCGATTTGGAATCTTCAATTATTTTGAATAACTTTACGACATAGTTACATATTAAAAGATTATGGCAGAATGGTGGACAGCCCCCGCCGAGGGGAGTGAAGGCAAACTGGTGATGGTGACCGGACGCCGCGATGTTAAGAAATTCAGAGAGAATCCCAAATTTGACAAAAGAGTGGAGGTTAGCTGGAAATATGCCGGCGGAGCAGACGGCATGCCCAACAAGGAGGATTCTGAGATGATGGATGAGGTGCAGAGCCGTCTCACTGAGGCTTTCGACAAAGACCCGGTAGCAGTCATGACCGGTATTTACACCGGTGACGGAGAGCGCAACTGGGTTTTCTATACCCTGAGTACCAATATTTTCGGAAAGAAACTTAATGAAGCACTCGCTTCACTGCCCACTTTGCCGCTGGAGATATATGCAGAAAACGATGCGGAGTGGAACGAGTATGATGAGATGAGCGAATGTGAAATAAATATTGACTGAGTTAAGGGCAGCTTTTCAAAATGCCTCTCCGACAGCGAAAACGAAGCCGCATGTATGCCTGCCCATGCCAAAGTCTATTCTGGCATTGACATTGTGCTTGAATTCGAAGCGCAGTCCCAGCCCACCGTTAGGTAGCCATTCCGGCCGTATTTTCTGGCGGTGGAAATCTCTTAGTGATGAGAAAACGGTAGCTCCACCTATCCAGGCAGTTGCACCCAATCTACCCCATATATGCTGCCTGAGTTCCGCCTGCAGTGCTATCTGACTGTTGTCTATATACGAGCCCATATAATAACCTCTCATCCTGATGCCGTCAGATGCCACCATCTCCCTCATGGTCCATGGCGCTTTTGAGCTGTTGAGTCTGGCATAAAAATCAAAAGCAACAAGGGCATCCTTCCATAGCCCGGCATACAGATTGCCAATAAAAGTGTGGCTATTGAAAAATGCAGGGGCGGAGCCGAAGCACTCCGGATAAAACATAGCTGAGTATGTCAGGTGAATGCCCTTTGTTGGGGTAAGGATGCTGTTTCTCGAATCAATTTCAGCCGAAACTCCAAGCCCGGTCACATAAATGTTCCGGCGTTCCCCAAGCAGATATTCCGGATTGGCAATATGTCTCGCATCAGTGTAATCAGCCTGAAATTTGGCTCCCAGATAGAGGTTGCGTGTGATTCTATAAACATAGTTTATTTTCAGACCCACATTTCTTCTATCATATATCGACTTGGGATTAGTGGCAGTCTGCTCAGAATTTATACCCCAGAAATCAAGCCGCTTTTTGTAAAGATCAACACGGTAATTAAGCCGTGACCTGTTGTCAGGGAAAAGAACATTCCCTTTAATAAAAAATACATAGAAACCGTTTAGAGAAGCATTCACGCAGGCAACAACATCGCTTGGACTACGGAGAGTGTCGTTACGGTCAACCCTGTAGAGTGCGGTGCAGAGTGCTCCGATGCCGAAAGAAGCCTCCCTGGTGTAAGAAGGCATAGCTCCGAAACTCACATCGAATGCTTTTTCTCTTGTGCGGTCAACGTTACCCTGAATAAGGGAATTCAGATATCTTTTTGCCCACATCGGTGCCTTATTGAGCAGAGGTATAGAGTCAACAAAAGCCGGTGAGTCTGTCTCATCGGCAATATGCTGTTCCTGGGCTGTCGCGCTCAAAGAGAAAGTCAGCAATATGGCGAAGGTCAGAAATTTACGCATCTGACATATAGCAAAAATATATATGAAAGGCTGAGCCGGAATTTACTCCGGATCAGCCTTCTATCAATCATTCTTTTTATCAGTTTCCTGCGGATTATCATCCGTTTCAGCTTCCTCCTCCGGAGTTGGGGCGGGGAGTCCCTTGAATGGAGGTGGAGTTTCAATAGGCGTCACATCCTCTATATCCTTATCCTTATTTTTGTCCTCCTTGGCAGGGGTGTCATTCTTGTCTGCGTTTTTCTCATTAATGGCAAGAATCTCCTCTGTTCTCGAAGCCCAGGGGCGTTTTCCGAAAATATTCTCTACATCTTCAGTGAAAATCACCTCTCTGGTGATAAGGGTCTCTGCCAATTTGGCATGTCCTTCTGCATGTTCACGCAAAATTGATTTAGCTCTTTCGTACTGCTCACTGATGATTCTTGAAACCTCTTCGTCAATCATCTTGGCGCGGTCATCGCTGTAAGGCTTGGAGAATCCATAGTCCTGACCGGTGGAATCATAGTAGCAAAGATTGGGGAGTTTATCGCTCATGCCGTAATAAACCACCATTGCGTATGCCTGCTTGGTAACACGCTCCAGATCATTTGCCGCTCCGGTAGAAATTCTGCCAAGAAACAGTTCTTCAGCAGCCCTTCCACCAAGTGTGGAGCACATTTCGTCAAGGAGTGCCTGTGTAGGTGTGATCTGCCGCTCTTCAGGCAGATACCAAGCGGCTCCGAGTGCTTTGCCTCGTGGTACGATAGTAACCTTTATCAGAGGATTGGCATACTGGAGATGCCATGAAATAGTAGCGTGACCAGCCTCATGAACAGCGATTGACTTTTTCTCCTCGTCGGTAGTGATTTTAGAACGCTTTTCAAGACCTCCGATTATTCTGTCAACGGCATCAATAAAATCCTGTTTGCCAACAGACTTCTTGTTGTGGCGTGCCGCTATGAGAGCCGCCTCGTTGCACACATTTGCAATATCCGCTCCGGAGAAACCGGGAGTTTGACGTGCAAGCAGGTCAACATCAACAGTGTCATCGGTCTTGATACGGCGCAGATGCACATTGAATATTGCCACTCGGTCGTTAAGATCCGGCAGGTCAACATAAATCTGACGGTCAAAACGTCCTGCACGGAGTAGTGCTTTGTCAAGAATGTCAGCTCTGTTAGTTGCGGCGAGAATTATCACACCACTGTTGGTTCCGAAACCATCCATCTCAGTAAGGAGCTGATTAAGAGTGTTTTCTCGCTCATCGTTAGCACCCATATTTGGATTTTTACCTCTGGCACGACCAACAGCATCAATTTCATCAATAAACACTATACACGGAGCCTTCTCCTTAGCCTGACGGAAGAGGTCTCTCACACGGGAGGCACCTACACCAACAAACATTTCCACAAAGTCACTACCGCTCATAGAGAAGAAAGGTACATTAGCTTCTCCTGCTACAGCCTTGGCAAGCAGTGTTTTACCGGTTCCGGGAGGTCCTACAAGGAGCGCGCCCTTAGGAATTTTGCCACCGAGATCTGTGTATCGCTGTGGATTTTTGAGAAACTCCACGATTTCCTCAATCTCGGTCTTTGCTTCGGAAAGTCCGGCTACATCCTTGAAAGTTACCTGTATATCGCCATCCTTATCAAATATCTTTGCCTTGGATTTTCCCACACTGAACACACCTGAACCGTTGCCATCTTTACCGCTCATTCTGCGCATCATGTAGAACCAGAATACAACAAGCAGTATCACCGGTCCGAATGTCCATAGCAATCCGCTATAGTTTGTAGCACTCTCATAATCAACCTTTCCGTTGAATTTTCCGTCAGCCTTCCATTTGTCAATATTTTCCTGGAGCTGGTCGGGAGAAGAAATCTCGGCTACCACCTTCGCATCCATGCCCCCCTTGGGTTTGTAAGTGTTGGGAAACACGGCTTTGGCA
>JAIDQW010000446.1 GCA_029062075.1 Paramuribaculum sp. | reverse complement strand
GTAATAACACTGTTTTCTTTGAAGAATCTGCTTCGCCCCACACTTAATCTTTATAATACCATTAGCTCGTGAATACCAGATAGATGATATTGCATTAAAATCTTGATGTAATTTAGCTTGAAGAGCCTTACCTATTCCTTTGCCTCTCTCTGATTTCAACACAAATGTATCAACACTCCACCATATAATTTCAGGTTTTCCTTTTACAATGGCTGTATCTTTATATACTGATGACTGACCTACTATCTTACCATTATCTGTTGCAACCAATATATTTAATTCCGTATGTTTTTTATACCATAGTACCCGCTCATACCTTGAGTGCCATTGGTTGCCATAATATTCTTCTAATAGTGCTTTATACTCAGCACTTTCTATATCATCAAGATAATGATATTCTATCATAGGGATATTTATCAAAACAGATTAATCCTTCGTCACATATATCAAATAATTTCCCCTCAATTAAAATAGGATGAACCATTATCTCAGCATCACCACCTTTGTAATAATTCATAAAATCATCGAAAGAGCCCATAACATCCGTTGAAGAAAAATTTTTACGGATTAATTTGTTTACAGTCCACTTATATATTCCTTTAATTATATTTTTCGGCATTAAATTTCTTGCGATTCTCATATCTTTGAAATTGTAATGCTTTGCTATAGGAGTTATTAGATTCAAAATCTGCCACTCGTTATGAACATGCATGTGAGAATCCAGATGATACAATATTGGTGAATGGTTAACGAACAGGTTAATCTGAGCCGTAATCTCTGCTTTAATCGCTCTCTTCTCTGACTCCGACAGGAGCATCCCTCTCCTTAATCTAAAGATTAATTCCTTTGTTAACATCCCGTTGTCTGTTAGCCGGGTTTCAGCCCTCATTTCAGGTGAAAGAGGCTCACCTTCCGTCAAATTCAGGTGTAAACCAACCTTATCCCAAAATCCATTTACTTTGGCTAATTCTACTGCCTCATTAAAGAAAGGCATATTGGACATGATAGATGTACGGTTGATATAGCCTGATCTAAATCCCTGAAATATCCCGTCATTAATGTCTTGGGATTTGCCAAAATCATCACCGTTTACAATAATGCTTCCCATTATAGTTCTTCTATAGCTTTTTTCAGCTGTTCCAAATATCCCATACCATATTTAATATCCGGTTCAAGATAATTTCCTTCTCCCCATTCATTCCATGCCTTTATGAATATCAGATTCTCCTCATGTGAACGGAAATCAGTTTTTTTGAAAACTTTTTCACAAAGCTTACCCCATCTTTCGGGGGTACTATCAGTCAGAATTGTGCCTCGGGTACCACTTCTTGGAGAATGATCAAAGTTCGGGTCTATTGAAGGATAGACACCTTCGTCAGGCTTAAACAGTTTGATCAAGTCATTCGAATATGACTTATAATTAATTGTATATGGC
>JAIDQW010000445.1 GCA_029062075.1 Paramuribaculum sp. | reverse complement strand
GTTCGTAAATCATGTAAACATCTCTGCCGCCTGCGTGTTCAGAAGAGTCTCTCACCGCTCTGATTTCAACTTCAGAAGCTCCGGAAGGGATACCAACAACCATACGCATAGACGGGCTGAACCATCTGCTTTTTGAACTTGCTTTTTCAACAAATCCTCGAATCATCATTTCGGCAGCCTTAAAGTCAGCAATAACGCCAGTGCGCAAAGGCCGAATTGTACGGATTCCTTCCGGTTCCTTACCTTGCATGAGCTGCGCTTCTTTACCAACAGCTATAAGTTTGTCAGTCCGAGTGTCAATCGCAACTATTGAGGGTTCATCGATGACAATTTTATCATTGTGGATTATAATGGTATTTGCCGTTCCAAGATCAATTGCGATCTCTTTGGTCAATGAGAACAGTCCCATATTTTATTTCTTATTTTATACTAAACTAAAGTTGTGAAGTCAAATTAGTGCTTGAAATGACGGATGCCGGTTGTAACCATTGCCATACCGTTTTTGTTACAGTAGTCAACAGTTTCCTGATCTCTTATTGAGCCTCCTGGCTGAATGACTGCATCTATACCGGCATTGCGTGCAATTTCGACGCAATCAGCAAAGGGGAAGAATGCATCTGAAGCCATTACAGCACCTTTTAGGTCAAAATTAAATGACTGTGCCTTGGCTATGCTCTGTTTAAGAGCATCCACACGTGATGTCTGCCCGATTCCACTTGCAAGCAACTGATTGTTCTTAGCAAGTACTATGGCGTTACTTTTGCTGTGCTTAACAATCTTGTTTGCAAAAAGGAGATCCTTCGCCTGTTCATCAGTAACGGCTTTTTCTGTAGCTTGAGTAAGATCCTGAACAGTTTCAACAGCAAGGTCTCTTTCCTGAACGAGTGCTCCATTGAGAATAGAGCGGAACTGGCGGGTTGTGTTGAGCTTGCTTTTCTGAATGAGAATAATTCTATTCTTTTTATGACGTAATATTTCAAGTGCTTCGTCTGTATAAGCGGGTGCAATTATTACTTCAAAGAAAATCTTGTCAATTTCAGCCGCGGTATCTTTGTCAACTGTTGAGTTAGTGATAAGTACTCCGCCAAAAGCACTTACCGGGTCACCGGCGAGAGCATCTTTCCATGCATCCAATACAGTATCACGAACAGCAAGACCACAAGCATTATTATGTTTCAAAACAGCAAATGCAGGAGTTTCATCACCGAACTCAGTTATAAGTGAAACAGCAGCATCTATGTCAAGAAGATTGTTGTATGATATTTCCTTACCATGTACTTGATCAAACATCTCATCAAATTTACCGAAGAAGAAACCTTTTTGATGTGGATTTTCTCCATATCTCATGGGTTTACTTCCATCAATTGCAATTCTGAGATAGTCCGGAGTTGATTCCTGTGCAAAATAGTTGTAGATAGCACTATCGTAGCCTGAAGAAACTGCAAATGCCTCAGCAGCGAAAAATTTACGTTCGGCAAGTGTGCTCTGAGCGCCATTGCGTCCTATCATTTCTGCAAGGGGGGCGTATTGGGCTTTAGATGCGACAATAACAACATCCTTGAAATTTTTGGCTCCGGCACGAATCAATGAAATGCCACCTATATCAATTTTCTCAATAATGTCAGCTTCAGAAGCACCTGATGCTACGGTCTCTTCAAACGGATAGAGATCAACGATGACAAGATCAATTTCCGGAATCTCATATTTATTCATTTGCTCACGGTCGGTGTCGTTGTCTCGTCTTCCAAGAATTCCACCAAATATTTTGGGGTGAAGAGTTTTTACTCGTCCTCCGAGTATTGAGGGATAAGAAGTGAGGTCTTCCACCGCCTGACAAGGGTAGCCAAGACTTTCAATGAAGGATTGTGTTCCTCCGGTTGATAAGAATTTAACTCCCTGTTCGTGAAGCATATATAAGATGTTGTCCAATCCATCCTTATGATAGACAGAAACTAATGCAGTCTTAATTCTCTTTATGTCTGACATTTTTTGATGTTATTAGTGTAGTTTGCCTGCAAAATTACTAAAAATCAATCAATACCACATAAATAAATTCTTTTAATTGCAATTAATTTTCATTAGAATTATTAAAAGGTCAATCAATATGGGTGAAATTGAACATTAAACGGGTATATGAC
>JAIDQW010000444.1 GCA_029062075.1 Paramuribaculum sp. | reverse complement strand
CTTATATGTTTTCCAACCTGTAAGTTGAGCGTCAAAAGCAAGTGTCATTTTTTCCACCGGCTTCCACGATGCTCCGAATGTGAGAACGTAAGGGCAGGGCATTGATGCAGAAAAGTTTGCGGAATGGATGAGATTCAGTTTATCTTCCAGAATACCGCGGGCAATTTCATTGGCATAGTCAACGCTTGCTTCTCCGCTCTTCACTTTCATATTCATTTTAGTGCGGAATGATGCTCCAACAGTTATATTTTTTGATAGGTCGTACATCACACCGATATTAGCACCGAGTGCCACCTGGCTCTTGCCGGTGAGGTTGACTGATGCGGGAGTGGTGTTTTCAAATCTGGCGGGGACTCCCATTAGCGAAAGCACCTGATCTAAAGATGATGGTGAAACAAGTCCTTTATTGAGGTTGACAGAGCCCCAACCGATAGTGAGACCGGCACCAACACTTAGCTTTGGGGTTATTCTCCATGAAAGTGTCGGCTGGATGGTAAAAACTTTCAGATCAACATTCTGATTTAGAATTGCTCCCGGCCAGTTTTTTGTCCAGTTGATACTGCTGCCGTAAGGCGTATAAAATGAAACTCCCAACTGCAGATTGTCATAAGCTGTGAACGCAGCATTGAAAGCTATTGGGGTACTGATGCCATTGTCTGTCTTGTAGTCTGAACCTTTGTAGGTTGCGGTAGCATAGGCTTTAATGCCGGTAAGGGTACCGGAAAAATCAAGGGTATTCTGGGAAAAACCGAGTCCTGCAGGATTAAATATCATACTTTCCGCACCTAATTTGAGTGCAACTCCGGTATGAGCCATTCCTAACTGTCTTGCACTAAGAGTGTTGATTTGGTAGCCTTCGGCTGAGGCACAAATGGAGGTAAGGCAGCATAAAATGCTTATAAAAGCTTTTCTCATGTTTGTTTTATTGAAAATGAAGCTGCAAAGTTAATCTAATTCTTCAGAAAAGAACCCTTAGTTAAACACAAAAAGGAGCTAACAATAGCTCCTTTTTATGAGTTTTCTGATAGGTATAGCTTATTAAGGTAAAAAAGATTGTTGTAGGTTTGCGATGCAAAGGTATGCCTAAATACATCCTGATAAAAAGTATTTTATATGTTATGCAGCAGAGTTTAATAACCTACTTTTATTATGAAGACATTTAAGTGTCAGATAATCAATAGCAAAGCAGACTTATGACTAAACCGGATATTTTGTAAAATTTGTTAATTGTTGTTCCCTGAATCAATTTTATGCAGTGCGAACTCATTTCCGTCATACACTCCGTATGTCAAATTGATGAATGCATCTCCAAGAACAATAAGCCTTGTTCCGGGCATGATTTCACGATTTACGGGAACATGCAGATGCCCGAAAACAAAATAGTCAATATGGTCATGTGTCTCTTTGTAATCCTTAGCAAAAACAACAAGTTTGTGTGAATCAGGCAGGTCAACCAGGGCATTAGTGGCAGTAGCACGGCTATAGGAGGACCAGTTATGGGCAAAAGGTACTGTCCACCGCGGATGAATCGCGGAAAAAATCTTTTGGCAGGTTCGGTTTCTGAAAATAGCTCTCATGCGTCGGTACGAGGGGCGTGATTCTCCAACACCGTCACCATGCTCCATGAAAAAACGTTTGCCGTCTATTTCCGTCACCATTGAGCCGTCAACCACTTTAAGCCCAATTTCATTTGGCAGGTAGTCAAAAATCCATATATCGTGATTACCTTTGAACCACACTATATTAACACCGCTGTCTGCGAGTCTTGCCAACGCGCCGAAAAAGCGGATGAATCCTCTGGGTATAACCTCCTTGTATTCATACCAGTAATCAAGAATGTCACCAAGCAGAAACAGATTTTTAGCGTCCTCGCGGATGCTCTCAAGCCACTTCACTATAATGCGCTCATGTTCACCGGGATTTTTAATAAACTTAGCTCCCAGGTGAATATCAGATATGAAATATGATTTATTACGCATCAGTGGCTACATTGGCAATCAAAGAAAACCGAGGTCAAGTTTTGCCTCCTCAGACATCATATCCTTGTTCCATTCAGGTTCAAAGACGATTCTTATATCAACAGACTTAATGCCTTCAATGCTCTCCAGCTTAATTCTGTCTTAATAAACCAGAAAATA
>JAIDQW010000443.1 GCA_029062075.1 Paramuribaculum sp. | reverse complement strand
CATATATTCCGCCACTGAAATTTGAACCCATACTCAAAAGCGTTGTGTGGGGCGGCGAGAAAATCGCACCGTTCAAAGGTATCGTAACAGACCAGACTCAGATTGGCGAAAGCTGGGAGATTTCCGGAGTAAAAGGAAATGAATCGGTAGTTGCCAACGGTCCTGACAAAGGGCTCACCCTGTCTCAGATGATTGACAAGTACAAAGGAGAACTGGTTGGCGAGAAAAACTATGAGATTTTTGGAAACACTTTTCCCCTGCTTATAAAAATCATTGATGCGGCAGGAAACCTTTCCATTCAGGTGCATCCCGATGACGAGCTTGCCAAAGAGCGTCACAACAGCCTCGGCAAAACCGAGATGTGGTACATTATCGATGCCGACGAGGACGCCGAAATATGTGCCGGACTATCCAAAGAACTGACTCCGGAGGAGTATGCCGCCAAAGTGGAGGACAATACCATTATGGATGCTATCGCCCACCACAAATCACACCCCGGTGATGTGTTTTTCCTCCCCGCGGGACGCATCCATGCAATAGGTGCCGGAAATCTGCTTGTTGAGGTTCAGGAAACAAGTGATGTTACTTACCGCATTTATGACTACGGCAGAGTTGATGCTAAAACCGGAAAGCCGCGCGAGCTGCATGTGGAGCAGGCTAAGGATGCCATAGACTATAAGGTGTATCCCGACTATGTGTCAAAAGCCAAACCGCTTGTTGACTCCATTTACGAACTCGTTACCTGCTCACACTTCCAGGTTTATCTCGTTGAGATTGACGGAGAAACAAACATACGCCCGTCAATTCCCGGCTTCTCTACCATGACCTGCATCGAAGGAGCGATCACTATCAGCGATTACACCGGAAACGAAGTGCCTCTGCGTCAGGGTGAGAGTGTTCTGATTCCTGCAAACCTTAAAGAGATTAAACTATCGGGCAAAGGTAAACTTGTCAACTCCTTTAATTAAGAATCAATTATAATTATCTTATAATCAACCAATCGGCATCCTCCTTAGAGGATGCTTTTTTTTGCTCATCAGCTTCAGTCGGTACAACCGCCGGGGTTGAATCAACCGGCTCTTCGGTCTTTTTCTTTCTGCGCTTCAGAAATGAGAAAAAGTTATCGAAATCGCGCTTCAGAACTATGCCCACACCTTGGGTTGTGAGCGCGCTCTTGAAATAATAGTTGCGGTCGTTGTATCGGTTATAAGCCTTGAGACGAAGGTTGCCGCTGCGGTTTATGAGGTATTCTATGTCGAAATCCCCTATAAACGAGTTATTGTTCATTGTCTTGTCTCTGTACCCGAAATTGCCGTTAAGCAGTAGCCTGTTGTTGAGCAACTGACTTGATAGCGCAAGGTCAACCTCTACATCGCTGAAGTCACCGCGGTCACTGCGTATATTCGGAGCGAGCCTCCAGTTTTCGCTAAGCTGCCCGAGCATGCTGCTGAGCTGGGAGGAGATGGTGGAGGAAGCCACTGATACAAACTCGTTGCCCTTGGTGGCTGTCATATAATCCGGAGTATAGAACCGGTTCAAGGCGAGCAGATAGATAATCTGCCTGTTCATCATATCTTCTGTGCTCACTATACTCTTAACCTTGCGGTAAGTATCCTGAGTAAGAGTTGGAAATTCGAGGTCAAAATCAATGTCGGGCTGACGCATGTCTCCGCTGACGAGCATAAGCGCGTGCACCGGCACATTTGTGCGGGTCAGCTCCCTGTCCTCAAGAAACGACTCATCGAGGTCGCTGAGGTTGGCGTTGAGCGAATACACCGCCTCAATATTCAGCTGCGCCGCATAGGGGTCGCCATGAAACGAGATGGAGCTACCGGAGCGTATGGTAAAGTCCTTGATGATAATATCCTGGAGAGTAAAGTTGTAGCTGCCCCGGTCAAGGGTATAGGTGCCGAACATCTTAAGATCCTCGCTCGATGAATCGTATGTCATGCGAAGATTTCCGGAGCCGTATGCCCTGATACGGTCACCGCCCACCGGGTCCATCACCAGATTGATCTGGGCAGCCGGTGTAACACCAATGGCAATATTCAAATTATACTGACTCCCCTCACCCGAATCAACGCTTCCGGATATTCTGCGTTTGAGTTCCTGAACTATTTTAGGCGGTGCGGTAGCGGCTGCCAAAGAATCCTTTTTGGCGCGGTCCCTGTCGCGGAAGGTGATGAATGTATAGTCATTAGCCGTTTCGGCATCATCAAGCACAAAAGTGAAAGTTGAATTTGGAGCAGTAGTCATATCCACCCCGATATTCACCACACCCGGCTCACCGGTAACCGAAGCCGAACCATTACCAAAAATCCTGCCGTACCAGTTGGTTTCATTATTCTCCTTCACATCATATACCAGCATGTTTCTGGCATCGGAAATCTCGAAGTTGAATCTCGGCTTTTTGAAAAACTCATGGTCCAGAGTGCCGTTAAGCTTGGCGGTATTACCATAAGCATCTGTCAGCGTGATATTCTTAAGATCGATGTGTCCTGGTGTGAGCTTGACGGAATCGGTCGCTGAGTAGGTGGTATTGGTGAAATCTATCTTGAGCTTAAGATTCTCGGCATAAATATCACCCACCATATCAATATACTTGAAGCTACCCCACAGGTGTGCTTTACCTGAGGCATAGCCGCTTACACTTGAGGTGAACGCCGCCATGAACGGCTTCATGAATCCCACCTCAATCTTATCGGCGTCAAAGTACATGTCAAGCGAGTCTGCCATAGGCATTATCTTACCGTCAATCTTGCTGCTGCATCCGTTAGGTTGATTGACCACAGCATCAATCACCACAGCCTCTGTCGCATTGTCCCATCGGCTTTTTATCTTGGTGTCGCCCATCAGCGAATGATTGTAGGACAGGGCTTTAACATCCAGATTATCGGTATATAACAGAGGCTGAGGGGAGAATAGACCCGCAGCCGTTATGTCGCCTGAAGCCACTCCGCCAAACATGGCTGTCTGTATGTCAAGCGTTTCAAACACATAGTCGAGACTGACTCCTCTCAGAGCCACATCTATTTTATCTTTCTCATCCGCCGAGGCGGTTCCGTTGGCATAAAGATACTGATTGCCTCTGCCTATGCGGAAGTCTGACACAGAGATATTTCCGGGAGTGATATTGATTTTGGAGGGCGATATGGTCCATGCGGTGTCATTGAACACCAGTTTGCCGGGATTGATATCAATAAGAGTTGCGCGCTTATTTGTGATTGAATCAAACTCGAATGTTGTTGACAGCGACACGGATCCGCTGAAATCACGGTCTCTTGCCACCTTCCAGTCCAGTTGGGTATCAACATGATTATTGGTGGCAAATACCGTTCCATCCAGCGTCATATCTCCCTTCTTCGTAGGATAGACTGTTGTGAGATAAGCGCTTCCGCGCGGTTTTCCCGAAGCTTCATCATCGCTTACCAGCACAGCTATTGTTGTGCTTTCAAGCAGCCTGTTTCCCTGCTGAAGATAGGGCGCATCTACAGTGAGGCGGAAATCTTTTGCCGCAGAGACAAACGCCCCTGTGATATTAACCGGATATATCACCTTTACAGGCAAGTTAATCAGCGAATTAAGCGGTTCGGTCGTCTTTATATCCACGACGAAACCTATACTGTCACCGGCGGTGGATGAATGACTGGGCGCGGTGACCAGTTGCGGTAAAAGTTCCGAAGCAAGTGCTCTTGCCGACTGTGCTAATGTTGAAAACCGATAGTTACCGGTCAGCAGGGCGTCTGCAATATTACTTTTCAGCGACAGTGAGCGCTTGTCGTTTCCGTTATCCGCCACAATAGATATATTGCCGAAATCTGTCACATTTCCTGAGGCATCCGCAATCTGAATCTTTTCCACATCCACATGTCCTTCCACATCATCAATGTCAAACCATTGCAGGTCAATATTACCCGCACCGGACACAACCTTGTCCGCAATGTTATTTTTAACACTAAACAACCCGGGTGACAATTCATTGATAGCAAAGGCGGTGGATAAATATTTCATATTCCTTACAGCGGAGTAATCAGCATCTATACTGAACGAGAAATCCGGATTATCAGACAGAACTTTTCCCTGATAGGAAGTACCGTCATGGCTGAGGGCTGCCGTAATATTGCTGAATGTGTGTCCTGCATACTCCGCAGACTCAATAGTCAGGTTGGCGTTACCTGCTAATTTGTTTCCTGCACGGCGTCCAGTACCTGTAACAGAAGCCGTTAAGATTCCCACCTTACCGAGAGCTGTTGTTGTTGAATCAAACAGCAACTCCCCGTTAATATTATCCAAATCAACGGAATAGTCAAATCCGCTGATATTTCCCGAGGATACTGATGCTTTTACTCCGGCGGTTACAGCCCCGGCATCAGTAATGACAGTCGCCGAGCAGTGGGCAGAAGTGGAGTTCATGGCGCACTCTCCGAGAATATCGATATTGCCGAGATTGGATATCATCCTTTCGGCACTGCGGGACAAGGTTGAGAAATCTCCAAGTATTTTTATCAATTCAGAGCTTTTACAACCTATTCCAAAACGCGGAACAGTAAATTCCGCCGGTCGGGAATCCACCAGATTATATATGGTGGCATCGCCTCTAAGCCACAAATTCTCCGATTTATCCTCTATTTCAAGTGCCTTGATTTCTATTTCACCTAATGTGCCGTTCACAGAGAGATTTACATCGAGAGGCATTGAAAGACTCTGCAGCTCAGGCACAAAAGATTTCAAATCAGACAAAGTGATATATGATTCCGGTTTTATCTCCACTCTCACAGGTTGGGCTGATAAATTCTCTTTAAGCTTTTCAAGCGAAGGATATGTAAACCGGATATCCTCAAATGCCAGATTGGTGTTGGGCAACGAAACATCCAGACCGTTTACCGAAGCTGCTGTATCTGTAACCACGAAAGTGCCGTCAAGACCTTTCAGAGTAAAGCCTGACCTCTCGGACAGAGCAAGTCGCTTGAGCACCACACGGAAATTATTGTTGGCTATTCTGGGCAATCTTAAATCCGCACGCAAATCAGTGATATGCATGTGATTCTTATCAAACCGCGAGGAATCCGGTACCCCATTGCCTACATCATAACTGAGGCTGCTCCGGCGAATGACTACAGTGTTGACTCTGAAATCAAATTTTGCTGGAGCCTTATTCTTGTCTTTCGGCGCAAGCGCATCAATCATCGGCTGAATATTTAGCGGCGAGGTAGGTGTTTCGCGCCAAAGTTTTGCATCAAGACCGATAATTTCAGCGTAATTGAAAACGAGGCGACGCTTTACAATAAGGCGAGGAATACTCACTCCCACCCCAAGCCTGTCGATGCTCGCAACGGTATCGCCCAATGAGTCGGTCAAAGACACCCGCCTGAGAGTCAGCCTGCTGAACGGAGCTATATTCACAGCATCAATGCTGATATTCATGCCAAGCAGAGCGGTGAGTTCCTTTTCAGCTTTTACCCTTATGGAATTCTGAACCGAGGGGATAGAGAAAGCCACATAAAGACCTGCCGGTATGAGCACCGCCAACACAAGCGATACCACCAGCAATGCCCTGAATGACTTATATACCCGCTTCATAACCGGTTATCTTCTCAGTTCAACAAGGATCAACATCATAATATACAACAGCGGAACGTATGCCGGACAGGGATGATTCATGGAATTCCAAAAATACTTTCCGTAGTATCTCCCTCACCTTCTTCATCGAAGCTTCTACCTCTACCTTAAGCATTATCTTGCGAATATAAAGCGACTGGATTCTGCTCACCGCCGGGGTCTGAGGACCCAGAACCCTATTGCCGAACAGGGTGCGTAGCCGCTGAACATAAGCTGCCGCGATATTGTCGGCGGTGCGGCTGTCTCTATGCTTTATATAAATATGTATCAGTCGTGTAAACGGGGGATATAAATGCGTCTTACGCTGCTCTATCTCGTAGTTGAAAAAGCCGGTATAATCATGCCCGGCTATAAAAGGATAAACCGGATGATTCGGTTGGGTGGTCTGCACAGTTACTTTCGCTGCGCTCGTATTACCCCTTCTTCCGGCTCTACCCGATACCTGAGAGATGGTGTTGAACGCTCGCTCGGCACTTCTGAAATCCGGAGAATTTACCAACGCATCGGAGTTGAGAACAACAACCGCGCCTACTCCTCCGAAATCAAGACCTTTTGTCACCATCTGGGTGCCGACAAGCAGCCGGGATTTACCGTTTGAAAAATCATCGATTATTCCCGCATGACCATCCTTCGCTCTGGTGGAATCGAGATCCATACGAGCTACATTGACACCTTTCCATTCATTCTCAATCTCCTCCTCAACTCTCTCCGTACCGTAGCCCACCACCTTGACAGCAGGCTCCTTGCAAGCGGGACAGGTTACATGTAGAGGATACTTCGACCCGCAGTAGTGACACACCAGAGTGTCTATGCTCTTATGATATGTGAGTGCTACATCGCAGCGTTCACACCTCGGAGTATAACCGCATCTGGAACACATTGCCACAGGTGCGAACCCTCTCCGGTTTATAAACACTATGCCTTGTTCTCCCCTTTTCAAAGCTGCATTTATATTGTCGCGGCTCTGAGCAGCAATCGCGCCTGTCATCTGACCTTTCTGACGCTCGCGGTTTGTGTCGATAATCTCTATTTCAGGCATGACGGCATTGCCGAAACGCTCGGTTAGGGATACCAGACCATATTTACCTGTAACCGCTTTATAATAAGTATCAACTGCCGGGGTCGCACTACCGAGAAGCACCTTGGCACCATGCATCCTTGCCAGCACCATCGCCGCATCCCTGGCATTATATCTCGGTGCCGGCTCTGTCTGCTTATAGGAGCTATCGTGCTCCTCATCCACAATTATGAGCCCGAGATTCTCAAACGGTAGAAAAATCGCCGACCTTGCACCAATAACAATGCATGGCTCTGTTTCGTCAAGCAATTTTTTCCAGATATCCACCCTTTCATTGTCGGAGAACTTTGAGTGATACACAATCACTTTATCACCGAACACTCTTTGAATTCTTGCTGTGAGCTGGGTTGTCAGAGCTATTTCCGGAACAAGGAAAAGTACCTGTCGCCCTTGTCTCAGCACAAAATCCATCAGATGAAGATATATCTCCGTTTTGCCGCTTGAGGTTACCCCATGCAGCAGAGTCACCGCATTATTCATCCATGACCTGTGCACCTCATCGAGAGCTACCGACTGAGCTTCGCTCAACTGTGGCGGAGAAATTACCGGCAGACCATTATATTTGAATCGGTTAATCTCACGATGATAAAACTCCACTATACCTTTTTGAGCCATAGCCGTGAGAATTGCAGGCGACACATCAGCACGCTCCTTGAGCGAGGAAACGGTCACCTCCTTGCTCTCGCCACGGTTAAAATCACTCAGTTCAATAAGCGCGAGCAGAGCCTTTTCCTGTTTGGGAGCTCCATGCACCGATTCAAACATTTTGTGAATCGCATCTTTGTCACCCGGCTCGCAGTTAAGCCTGACGCAACGTATCCGCTTGGGGGTGTATCTCTCAACCAGTTTTTCAGAAATAATCACAGCTCCTTTGGCGAGCAGCGGCCCTACAGATGCACCAACACCTTTCAGACCGGTCATTTTCTCCACATCGGCAACCGACACCGGCTTGCCGGCATGGTCAAGAGCCTGCACTATCATCGATTCGCGCTCGGACAACACCTCTTCAACAGCCTCACGGTAATCAGGTGCAATCTCTATAAAAGTCTCACTCTCTATCTTTAACCCTGCGGGCACTGCGGCTTTATAAACATCCCCCACCCCGCACAGATAGTATTCCGCAACCCACTCCCAGAATTGCATCTGAGGGCGTTTCACAACCGGCACACCGTCATCAAGAAGCAATCCGATCTCTTTGACCTCAAAATTACCGGGAGCAACATCGGTGAGATTCCTGACTATTCCGGTGTAATATTTTTTTCTACCGAAAGGCACCACCACCCGTGAGCCTGCACGCACCCGTGAGCTCATATCCATCGGCACCATATATGTAAATGTGCCTTGCAGCGGCAGTGGGAGGACAACCTCCGCGTATCGCATCATTCCGGCTCCTGCTTTTTATTCAGCCCAAGCGCGAAATATCTCCAGAGCGGAGCAACCATAAGCGCCTGCTTCATCACATCATCACGCATAATTTCAAGCAGTTCCTCCTCTGTAAGCAACTTAACTGTTATATCCTCATTGGCATCAAGATGCTGGGAAGATGTTAGGGTTACGCCACGGGCTATAAAGCAGTAAGTAAGATTACTGGTTACACTCGGATTGCCACTCAGCACCATTCCGAGCTCCCATTCACCACCGGTATATCCGGTCTCCTCTTCAAGCTCGCGGCGGGCAGCCACTTCAGGTTCCTCCCCATCCTCGACCACTCCGGCGCATAATTCTATACCCACTTCACCGAGACCGTGACGGTACTGCTCCACCATCACATACATTCCCTCAGGCGTACGTGCAATGACATTTATCCATGCCGGGTATTCGAGAATGTAAAATTCGGGATTTACCCTTCCATCAGGAAGTTGCACTGTGTCACGTCTGGCGGTAAGCCAAGGGCGTTTGAAAAGATACTCACTTGCGAGCACCTTCCATTTTTTAGAATTATCCGGAGTATATTTCATTTATTTTGTAGGTGTCTTTGTTTCTTTTCCTTTGTACAAAGGATCAAGTGCCTTAGAGATATTTTCAAAAATATCATTGATCTCACCTGATCCGGCAATTGCGTGATATTTACCCTCATTGATATAGAAATCGCGCAGCGGCATGGTCTGGGAATGATAAACTTTCAGGCGGTTTGCTATGGTTTCAGGGTTATCATCAGCGCGTCCGGTTGCCTTGCCGCGCTGAATCATTCTGTCCAGCAACTCCTCATCATCTACCTCAAGCCCTATTACGGCATCAACCTTTTCACCGCGCTTGCCGAGCATTTCATTTAGAGCCACAGCCTGAGGAATTGTGCGAGGGAAACCGTCAAAAATAACACCTTCATCTGCTTGCGGATTATTGTCCAGTTCGTGAGAAAGGATGTCAAGCATAAGGTCATCCGGAATGAGCTGACCCTTTTCGATATATCCGGCAGCGATTTTGCCGAGCTCCGTATTGTTTTTAATATGTCCGCGAAGAACTTCTCCGGTTGAAATATGATGAATCTTATATCTGTCTATAAGTTTTTCGCTCTGAGTGCCTTTACCACTTCCCGGAGCCCCGAATACCACGATATTAAACATTTTCACAGAATTTATTTATCCACTATTTATATTTAAGCATTGTCATCTACCACCCAGATATCCTGAAGATTTCTGGCAAGACCGTCTATATCGAGACCATAACCGATAATAAACGCCGGCGGTATATTAAATCCGATGTAATCAGGATGAATGTCTGCCTTGCACACTTCCGGCTTGTGAAGCAGGGTGGCAACTTTCAGCGATGCAGGATTCTTGGATTTCAAATCGTCAAGAAGCTTAACCATAGTGCGACCGGTGTCAATGATATCCTCTATCACTATGACATCGCGGCCGGCAATATCCTCCGACAATCCCGCTATCTCCTTCACGGCACCGGTTGAGGAAGTGCCGCTGTAGCTTTTCAGCCGAATGAAGGTGATTTCTGCATCAATAGTAAGATTACGGAATATATCTGCCGCAAAGGGAAAAGCTCCGTTGAGCACGCATATTATGAGTGGCACTTTACCCTCATATTCACGCGAAATCTCCGCCGCGATATCCTTTACCCGCTCCTGAATCTTTACCGATGAAATAAACGGTTTGAATTTTAGTCCGTTATATGATATCTGAGTCATTTGAATTATACTAAATTACATTCAGTGTTATTCACACATCACCACGAATTGACGCAAATTTACGCAAAAAAAAGATGCAGGGTTTAAAGAATTACAATTTTTTATATTGCCTTCGCAACAATATTCCGATTTTTAGTATTTTTGCGCTTATCAAAAAAACAACCAGCTAACAGTTTTCACACACCTATGAGGATTTTTAACACAGAAGACATACGCGCTATTGACCGACGCACTATAGAGACCGACGGAATAAGTTCTCTTGAACTCATTGAACGTGTGGCACAAGGTGTTGCTTCGGAAATAGCTGCAAGATGGAATCCCAACCGTCCTGTCATTGTGTTTGCCGGACCCGGAAATAACGGTGCCGATGCACTTGCGGTTTCACGAATCCTTTATTCCCAGGGCTATCGCCCCTCGGTGTATCTCCTTAACATAGGAGGAAATGTTCTAAGCCGGGATTGCCGCGAATGCCGTGACAAACTGCTTGCAACTGCGCCCGGCATCGATTTCACCGAGGTCATAGGTAAATTCTCGCTACCGGAGATGAATACCTCAACACTTATTATAGATGGACTATTCGGCAGCGGACTCAAAGGACAGCTCACCGGAGGCTTCATGATTCTTGTTC
>JAIDQW010000442.1 GCA_029062075.1 Paramuribaculum sp. | reverse complement strand
GCTCAGCGTGTTCGGTAACGACTACCCCACCCTGACGGCTCTTGTATCCGCGATTTCATCAATGTTGTTGACCTTGCTAAGGCTCACGTAAAAGCCATGGATCGCATGCTTGAAAATCCCGAAGCTGCACCCATTGAAATTTATAACCTCGGCACCGGAAACGGAGTTAGTGTACTTGAACTCATCAACACATTTGAAAGTGCTACAGGAGTGAAAGTTCCGTATAAAATCGTTGGCAGACGCCCCGGTGACATTGAAAAAGTTTGGGGTAATCCCTCTCATGCAAATGAAGTACTCGGATGGGTGGCTGACACTCCGCTTGCCGA
The DNA here is from genome assembly GCA_029062075.1 of Paramuribaculum sp. GTDB lineage: Bacteria > Bacteroidota > Bacteroidia > Bacteroidales > Muribaculaceae > Paramuribaculum. The sequence goes on along the minus strand of JAIDQW010000442.1, from coordinate 2,945 downwards.
CACCATGCGCAGCGCATGGGCTTGGCAGTGCCGACTCAGAGAAAGAGGCATCATGTAATTCGCAGCATGAAAAAAATTCTACAAAAAATTATTTTGCTCGTGGCGGTAATGCTCTTCGCATTGCCGCCATGCGCATTTGCTTATCTCACCGATTCCCTTACGGTAGTGAGCCTACTTACCTGTGCGCCGGGAAAAGATATTTACGAACTTGAAGGACACACAGCCCTCCGAATCAGAGAAAACGGAAACGATTATGTTGTAAACTGGGGTCTGTTCGATTTCAACGCTCCTAATTTCGTATATCGGTTTGTTAAAGGAGAAACCGACTATATGTGTGGAGCAATGCCTACCGAACTGTTCCTTCAGCACTACCGTCACTCCGGAAGGCAGGTTACTGAGCAGACTCTCAACCTCACTCCGGATGAGACAAGTAAAATCATAGCAGCTGTAAGCAACAATCTCCTGCCACTGAATAGAGTGTATCGCTACAATTATGTCAAGGACAATTGCGCAACCCGCCCACTCGCAATCATTGAGGCTTCCCTTTCCGATTCTCTCCGCCTCGCAGATGCTCCGCGGAACATAACCGGCAAAAATCCCACTTTCCGCTCAATCATGCGGAGTTATCACCGCAACTATCCCTGGTATCAGTTCGGTATAGACCTTGCGCTCGGAAGTGGTATTGACTACCCTTTGAGCAATCGTGAAACTACATTTGCGCCTGATTTGCTCATGCGCCAAATGCAAAACACTACAGCCGGTTCCCGAAAACTAATATCCGGGAACAATATTCTTTTTCAGAGCCCGGATGCTACGGATTCACCCACACCCTGGTATCTCACACCACTCGCAATTTTCTCCCTCATCTTCGCTTTGGCTCTACTCATTACCCTGTTTGACCTAAGGCGGCGCTCTGTATCCAAATGGTTTGACGCAATACTGTTTGCGGCATTCGGGCTCATCGGCTGTCTGCTGACTTTCCTCGTTTTTATTTCATCCCACGAGGCTACATCACCTAACTATCTTCTCCTATGGCTCAACCCGTTATGCCTCCTCGTGCCATTGCTAATATGGATTCGCAGATGCGCCGGTTTCCTTATTTGGTACCAAATTGTTAACTTTGCAGCGATTTGCGTGATGATTATTCTCATGCCTATAATGAACCAAAGTCTCAATCTCGCATTTATACCATTGTGGGCTTGTGACCTGCTGAGGGCATGGAGCTATATCCATATCACTAAATGCGAAAGAAAAAGGAAAAATTTATATCGGATAAGATATTCGGGATACTCCTCGTATCGCTGATCGGCTTGGTGGCTGAGGCGCAAAACGTGCCTGCAAGACCGAAGCTTGTTGTCGGCATAATGGTGGAAGGACTGAATGCCGACTACCTGTCATTACTCGAAAATCATCTGTCACCTGGTGGATTCAAGAGACTGATGAGCGAGGGAGCTACTATTGCTGACCTTGACTTCGGCACACGCCTTGACCCCGCTGCTGCTACAGCTCTCATTTTCACGGGAGCCACTCCCCCCGTCAACGAAATTCCCGCCGCTAAAAAATATGATCCTGCGGCTAAAAGAGTTTCAAACACATTCCATGACCCTTCCAAAATAGGCAACTTCACAGACCAGACCCTGTCACCAGCTGCAATAGCCGTTTCCACGCTTGGCGATGAAGTGAGAATGGATGCTGCCGGTACCGGATGGGTATATAGTATCGCTGCACAGCCGGAAGCGGCTATCATTATGGCGGGACACGCCGGAAACAGTGCGTTCTGGATTGACGACAAAACTGAGAGATGGGCTACTTCCACTTACTATAAAGATGTTCCTGCCACTATTTCCACTCTCAATTACCGCAGTCCTCTTTCATCTCGAATCGACACTATGGCTTGGGAGCCGCTTATCAAACCGCAGCTATACCCTGACATACCCTCATACAAGGCGCAATACCCTCCACGGCACACCTTTTCAAGAAAAGACGCAGACAGAATTGAACGCTTCAAAAGTTCGCCGAAAGCCAACCACGAGATAACACAGATTGCCTGCGACTATCTCTCCTCCATGCAGTTCGCTCAGAGAGAGGCTATCGACATGCTCAATCTGGCTTATACTCTCGCTCCCTACCAATACACGAGAGACGGCGACAACAAGCTGGAAACAATGGACGCTTACCTGCGTCTTGACAGAGACCTCTCCGCACTGTTCAAAGCCATTGACAATAAGGCTGGAAAAGGAAACACCCTAATTTTTCTTATAGGTCACCCAGCCTCAAATACAAGCCGGAGAGATGACGAAAAATGGGGAGTCCCAACCGGTGTTTTCTCGGCTAAAAAAGCCGCTTCACTGCTCAACGCCTACCTCATGGCGCTTCACGGAAACGGAGAATGGATTCAGGGATATTATGACCGAAACTTTTTCCTGAACCGCCAGACTATCAAGAACTATAGCCTCGATCCGGCTGCTGTAAGAGCTGAAGCTGCCGAGTTTCTTGAAAGAATGAGCGGGGTAAGCACCGTTTTCACTATTGACGACATCATTGCTTCTCGCGCCGGAGACAATGCTGCCGCACTCAAAAGAAACACCTCGGTTAATAATTCAGGCGATATTATTGTAAACATAACCCCCGGTTGGGAAATTTCAGACGATTTTAACCTCACCGGAGTCAGCGGAACTAACACTGTTGCGAGAGACAACTTTGTCTCATCCCCTGCATTCATCATGGGCCCCGGAGTGCCCGCTGTAAAAATTAACACACCTGTTGATGCCCGCACAATCGCACCGACAGTTAGCCGTATTCTCAGAATACGCTCGCCCAATGCTGCTTCTTTGCCGGCAATCAAATTCTGATTGCCATTTTTCAAAGGCTGATTCCCTTATTTTTCAGCTATTTAAACTATCTTTGCACTCGATTTCACATTTAGAAGCTGTGCAATCTAATCC
>JAIDQW010000441.1 GCA_029062075.1 Paramuribaculum sp. | reverse complement strand
GTATGGCAGAAGGTGACTGGGAAGGATGGAAAATCCTCACCGATCTTATCGGCAACCGTTGCCAGCTCGTTGGTGACGACCTCTTCGTTACAAACGTTAAATACCTCGAAAAAGGCATCGAACTCGGTTGCGCAAACTCAATTCTCGTGAAAGTAAACCAGATCGGTTCACTCACAGAAACACTCCGCGCAGTTGAACTCGCTCAGCGCAACGGCTACACAGCTGTAATCTCTCACCGCTCAGGTGAAACAGAAGACGCTACTATCGCCGACATCGCTGTTGCTACAAATGCCGGACAGATCAAAACAGGTTCTGCAAGCCGCTCTGACCGTATGGCTAAATACAACCAGCTCCTCCGTATCCAGGAAGAACTCGGTGACGCAGCACAGTACGGCTATGGCAAACGCACAAAAATGCCGCAGGCTTAAACCATACACGGCATAGCCGTGACAATAAAAATGACCGCCGGAATCCCGGTGGTCATTTTTTTATGGGAGAGTTTCCTCAATTACCCCTTTAATCTTATAACCCTTATTCCCGAAGCTCCCCTGTTCTTTTTCAGATAATCGGTGAGGGGAGTACTGCTCACACACACCTTCCCCTCCTTTGATGAAGCGTGGAGCAGATGAATCTTACCATTCACTTCAACTGCTATTCCAACATGGCTGACATCAAGCCCCGGAGTCTTTGAAACAATAGCGATTATATCACCCGGCAAAATTTTCGCACCCCCGACATTTATAGATTTTATGTATGGGAAGCGGTGTGACCGGAAGCCCACCTGGGCATTCTTCATCTTCTCAAACTCCACGCTATCCGCCAGAGCCTCATACTTATCCCTGTTACGGGTCATAAAATCAAGAGTCTTCACCAGATACGATGCATTCGCAATTCTGTCCGTCACCTCTGAGATATTTCCACGATGAGTATTATCAACCACCCAGTCGCTGAAATAATGCAGGCGGCTCGCATAGCCGTCCATATTGCCGTTTCTATATCTCAACCGTTCCAGATTATAGATAAAATCTATCCACGAAGTGCGTCTTTCGCCAAGAGTCTGAGCCAAAGCAGCCACATTCTCTACAAAGCTCATGCAATCCATCCCCTGAAGATTGACCCTCAGCTCTTCCGGGCTACCCTCAAGTGTGCCCGATAAATAAGGAGTGCCCTCGAAACTTTCGCCCAGAATTACCATATAATCATTTAGGCTTCTCTCAGACTTGAGATTTTTGATAAGCAGAGAAGTTAGCACTGTTGTATCCTCCTTCTCATTGCCGAAACGGACCTGCGATGGAGACACCGCAAAGCAATCCATAGCAAAGGCAAGAAAACACAACGCCAACGTATAAATAGATTTGTATATCATAATATATATAATATGTGTATCGATAATTTTCACGAAAATACTCACAAAAAATCAAATCAGCAACCGTTTAATAGTTTGATGGATGTAAGTATCTGATAATAAGTGGTATGATCTTAAAGGATAG
>JAIDQW010000440.1 GCA_029062075.1 Paramuribaculum sp. | reverse complement strand
GACTATGATGTGCTTGCAGGCTACGGTCACAACTGGGTGCTTAGACCACGCGTGTGGCTCATGAACCTGACCGTGCTGCCCTCAATAGGCTACAAGCACTCTTACGAAGGCACTACTGATGGTAAAAAGGACATGTTTTCTGCGAATATTCTCGTCAGGGGGGCTGTTGTGTATAATCACCGCAGTCTTTTTGCTGCCGTGATGGCTAATTATGAGGGACATTCCTACCTCACAAAAGGATTTTCATTTTTCAACAATATCCCCTCGGTATCTTTCATAACCGGGGTGCGTTTCTGATATTCCGTTACAGAGCACCCTCGTCTGCGTAGGAATAGTAGCTGTCAGAGCCTATTATAAGATGATCAAGCAAGCGCATGTCAAGCAGCTGCGCGGCATCCTTGATTTTTCGGGTGAGTTTGTCATCCTCTATGCTCGGGCGCAGATTACCGCTCGGATGATTATGCACGGCAATGATTCCTGATGCGAGTCTGTCAACAGCCATTTTCATTAGCAATTTGACATCCACAACGGTGGCGGATGTACCGCCACGGCTCACACATTCGGCGGCTGTTATGCGGTTGGCTCTTGTAAGGGTCAGAATCCAGAACTCCTCTCTGTCAAGCCGTTCAAGATGCCCCCGGATATAGTTATATGCATCTATCGAGGCACCTACGGTATTGGCGGTCTTAGCTTTCTCATCGCGGCATCTGATGCCTAACTCAAATGCAGCGGCAAGGCTCACAGCCTTAGCCGGGCCGACACCTTTGAAGATTCTGCACATTTCGTTTATCCGCATACACGACAGAGTGTAGAGGCTGTTGTGAGCCTTGTTGAGCATCTCACGGCTCAGATCCATCACCGATTTACCCTGCATACCACCTCCGAGTATAATGGCAAGCAGTTCGGCATTGCTAAGAGAGCGGATATCGTTTTTTATGGCTTTCTCGCGGGGGCGGTCATCCTCGCTCAGGTCTGCTATCCTGCCGGTAAACTCTATGTCTTTATCTTCCTGAATCATACCGCTGTCATTTACCGCGACGCATTTCAATCTCTTCCTGAATGTTCCTGCCGCGTCTCAGCAGAATCTTGGTGAACCATGCTTTGAGGAACCCGCATCCGTAGCCGCATATCTGGATTATGCTCGCGGGTACGGCAAGACAGGCAATTTTAAGTGATTTGGTGTCGGCGAGAGCGGAAAGAAATATTGCCGCGAGATAAACGCCGATAGGAAGTAACCACCAGGGGGAAAGGAATATGCCGAGGAGTACACACGCCAGCCCGGCTATAACAGCCACGGCGGGCAGTGAATGAACAAGTTTAAGGGAATCGGGATACAGCAGTTTGAGGGTAATTCTGGACATTCCGAATACATAAACCTGACGAAGGAATTTTTTGAAATCTACCCTGCGCTTGTGAAACACGGCTGCTTCGCGGATGAGTCCGATCTTGAATCCAGCGTTGCGAATGCGCATACTCATATCGATGTCCTCGGAGAACATTTCCCTGAAGCCACCTGTCCGGTTATAGACCTCCCGGGTATAGCCCATGTTGAAAGATCTCGGAGTGAATTTTTCCATACTCACCTTGCCACCGCGTATTCCTCCGGTTGTGAGAAAGGAGGTCATGGCAAAATTTATGGCTTTCTGAACCGGTGTGAAGGATTGGTGAGCGGAATCAGGACCACCGAAACAGTCTAAAGGGTGTGATTCCAGAGCTTTGGTGAGTTTTTCAAAATAGTCCTCCGGTATAACGCAGTCGCTGTCGAAAAAAATCAACATATCACCGTGGCTGCGCTCAATACCGTAATTACGGGCTATGGATCTGCCTTCGTTGCTCTTATGGTAGTATTGCAAATTGAGATTGTCGCCGAATCGGTTAACTGCATCTGTGCAAGGCTCGGTAGAGCCGTCCTCAACAAGAATCACTTCAAAATTTCGTTCTGTCTGTCTGCCGAGGCTCGCCAGCAGATCAGCTACTTCATCATTGCGGTTATAAACCGGTACTATTACCGAATATTTGGGGTTATCCATCAGCACATTCTTGATTTATAGTCCTCAAAATTGAATTTACGCAGATACTCTGTTGTTCCGTCATTCTTAACAAGGGCAATCGAGGGGTGGGAGATGCCGTTGAACATGGTTGTCTTGACGGTAGTGTAGTGGTTCATATCCTCAAATGTGAGTCTGTCTCCCTCTTTGAGCGGTCTATCAAACGCCCAGTCGCCCATAAAGTCACCGCTCAGGCATGAGTTGCCGCCTATTCTGTAAACCGGTTTACCCTCAGCTTCGGCTACACTCTCGGTAATAGCCGGTTTGTAGGGCATCTCAAGGCAATCGGGCATGTGGCAAGCAAAAGACGCATCAATAATAGCGGTTTTAATTCCTTGATTTTCCACAACATCCACAACAGATGCGAGAAGGTCGCCAGTACGCCAAGTGAAAGCGCTTCCCGGTTCGAGAATCACTTCAATCCAGGGATATCTGCTTTTGAAATCCTTTATCAGGGATATAAGGTATTCAATATCGTATCCTTCTCTCGTCATAAGGTGTCCGCCTCCCATATTGACCCACTTTACCTGCGGCAAAAGGTGTCCGAACTGTTTTTCAAAAGCGTTCAGAACCTTACCAAGATCATGTGAATCAGATTCGCACAGGGCATGGAAATGCAGTCCCTCAATATATTCAGGCAGTTTGTCCCCAATGGCATCGGCAGTAACACCGAATCGTGAGCCGGGCAGTGCGGGGTTGTAGATGTCTGTCTCAATAACGGAGCATTGGGGATTAACTCTTAGCCCTGTTGACACTCCTGCCTCCAACGCTCTCTGTGCAAACCTCTTCGCCTGGTCGAGTGAGTTAAATGTTATGTGAGTGGAGCCATCAATGTATCGGTCTATGGTTTCCTCAGTGTAAGCCGGGCAGTAGGAGTGAGCGTCTCCTCCTAAAGTTGTGTTGCCAAGTTCAAGTTCATTGAGAGAGGACGCTGTGAAATCACGGCAATATTCTCCAATGATGTCAAATGTCTTCCATAAAGCGTTGGCTTTGAATGCCATAATGATTTTTGCTCCGGAGCGTTTGCTGACATCGCTTATGAGTTGAAGATTTTTACGAAGTCTGTCCTCATAAACAATATAGCATGGGGTCGGAATGGTATCCGGTGTAAGTTTATAGCTCATTTCAGTATCTTGAATCTGGCGAATTTCAGCAGCAGAAGTTTGCTGCCGGTGTTATCGAATTCTACGGTTATTCTTGCCTCAGCCTGGGAGGTATCTACAGCGGTAATTGTTCCGGTGCCGAAACGTGAGTGCTCAATTCTCATGCCTTTTTGCAATTCTGAAGCATTATGCTTATTCTCACCACCAGAATTATTGCCGGCGGGAGATGATGTTGCTGACATTCCTGAGCGTTGCGGTGCTGAACGGTAGCCGACGGAGGTACGGGGAGATTGTGAGTGGTACGACGTTCTGTAGGAATCAAAACTCGGACGGGGAGCATTAAGGCTCGCTCCGCTCACCAGATCAAGATATTCCGGGTTGATATCCCGCAGGAAGCGTGAGGGTGAGCACATTACAGTCTGACCGTTACGGTAGCGTGACGATGCATAGCTTATCATGCAGAATGACCTTGCGCGAGTGATCGCCACGTACAGCAGGCGTCGCTCTTCTTCGATTTCGGCAAGCGAACCGTTTGCCATAGCGGAGGGGAAGAGGTCTTCTTCCACTCCAACAATAAAAATATTGTTGAACTCCAATCCTTTGGCTGCATGGACAGTCATAAGCGTGATTCTATCCTCAACAGAGTTGTCATTATCCTGATCTGTTGCAAGGGATATACCGGCGAGATAATCGGTCATGGAATAGTTTTCAGAACCCTCCTCCCTCTGCTCCTCAACGAACTCTTTTACTCCGTTGATAAGCTCCGACAGGTTCTCCTGTTTTGAAATGCTCTCTGGAGTGCGGTCATGAATCAGCATACTCATAAGCCCTGTGCGCTCAATTATGCGTTTAGCAACAGTTTCGGCATCCATCCCGTTGTTGTTCAGCTGAATGAATCCGCTAATTAGCTCCCTGAATCCGTCAAGCTTTTTAGCGGTGCCGCTGTTGACATTCAGGTTATATCCGGCAGGATTATCAATCACAGCCCACATGCTCACATTGGCATCTATCGCACATCTTACAATTTTAGCTACGGTAGTTTCTCCAATTCCACGTGCGGGGAAATTTATTATTCGTTTAAGTGCCTCGTCATCATTCGGGTTAATACTCAGCCGGAAGTATGCAACAGCATCCTTGACCTCCTTGCGCTGATAGAACGACAGACCCCCATATATACGATATGGGATATTCCTTTTTCTGAGAGACTCTTCCAGAATTCGGCTTTGTGCATTGGTGCGGTACAGTATAGCAAATTCGTCAAAGCTGTCACCGGTAGCCATTTTTATCTGGGATATTCGGTTTGCAACAAGAAAACTCTCTTCAAAGTCACTGTAGCTCTGCACAACTTCAATTATTTTGCCCGGTTCTTTCTCTGAGAACACCTGCTTGCGAATCTGCTCGGTATTTTTCTCTATAAGAGAATTGGCAGCATTGATAATATTCTGAGTAGAGCGGTAATTCTGCTCAAGTTTGAATATTTTGAGTTGCGGATAAGCGTTTTTAAGATTCAGGATATTTCGGATATTCGCCCCTCTGAAAGAGTAAATGCTCTGTGCATCATCGCCAACAACACATAGACTCTGGTTTTCTTTAGTGAGCTGACTCACAATAACATGCTGCGCAAAATTAGTGTCCTGGTACTCATCCACGAGAATGTATCTGAAAAAATCCTGATAGTGACGGAGCACATCCGGGTTATCTCTCAGCAGCAGGTTGGTGTAATATAGCAGGTCATCGAAATCCATAGCTCCTGCAGCGATGCAACGGTCACGGTATATACGGTAGATAGCGTATGTCTGGGGGCGTCGGGCATTTTTATCGGCTTCCATCACATCGGCGAGTCTGGCATACTTTTCAGGTGAAATCAGAGCGTTTTTAGCCGATGAAATGGCAGATTGGATAGTGGATGGTTTATAAACCTTCTCATCCAGAGCCAAATCTTTGATAATGGTTTTGATAAGTGACTTGCTGTCAGCTGAATCGTAGATTGTGAAATTGCTCTTATAGCCCACTCTCTCTGCATTGCTGCGCAACATTCTTGCAAATATGCTGTGGAATGTACCCATCCATAGCTTGCTTGCTGTAGGGGCACCCACAAGCTGCTCTATTCTTTCACGCATTTCGCGTGCTGCCTTGTTGGTAAAAGTAAGGGCGAGAATCCTCCAGGGCTCGTAGCCATTGTGAAGTAGATGCACAATCTTGTAGGTAAGCACCCTGGTTTTTCCCGAACCGGCTCCCGCAATAACAAGTGCCGGACCGTCAGTATATGTAACCGCCGCCTGTTGGGGCGCGTTCAGTTCGTCAAGATAATTACTATTCATCTCTACAAATGTAGGTAAAAAACTTGACTATTTTGTAATAACAATCTTATTCTCCGTAAAAATAAGAATAATCAGGATGTGATGTGATTTGAGAGTTCGCGGAAACTTTTTGCAGTACCGACACAGGTGAGAATATCAAGTGACTCAACTTTTGCATCCTCAAGCTCCTCTACGGTAAGCATTTCATTATGCTGCCGGCTGATGCCGAGTATATTCATGCTCTCTTTCGGACGGGTAACGGCTATAAGTCTAAGAGAATATGTCTGTTGAAGATTCAGCGAGGAATACTTTAGTCCAACCATAAAATCAGGAACTCTGAATTTGAGAACATAGTTGGAATCATCTATTTTGATGCAGTCAACTTCGCTGCCGAGGGTCATTTCATGCACCAGATCTTCAGCGGCTCTTTGCTCGGGGGTTAGAATTCGGTCAATATTAAATCCTTCGAGAATAGACTCATGGAGTTTGTCAATTGCCCTCGCATAAATGTGCTTGACACCTTCTTGCTTCAGCAGGGCGACTGTCTTGATGCTCGCACCGAAGTTCTCTCCTATTGCTACAATTACAATGTCAACATTATTGAGCGGAAGTACTCCTAATGAAATTTCATCTGTAGAATCAATTATATAGGCAGTGGAAATCAAATCTTTGATTGATTCCACCAAGCTTGGGTTAACATCCGCAGCTATAACCTCGTGTCCCATTTTGGTGAGGTCGATGGCGAGATTTGAACCATATATTCCGAGTCCTATTATTAGATACCGCATAGTTAATTGAATTTTCAGTTTATGATTATATTTCCCGATGGATAATATGCTTCGCAGTCATGGCGCCTTCCGGCAAGTCCCACAAGGAGAGATATGATGCCGACTCTACCCAGAAACATGGCGGTGCAGAGCAGTACTTCGGAGGCTGAACCGAGCTGATCGGTCACACCGAGAGATGAACCTACCGTAAAGAGAGCGGATGAAGCTTCGAAAAGCAAAGCTTTGGTAGGTAAATCCGGTTCAAGTAGCAAAAGGGTTACAGAATAAAAGATATATGACAGAACGGACAATGTAACTACAGCGTTAGCTCTACGAATTGAGAATACCGAGATATTACGACGGAATGTGCTGATTTTTGAACGGCCGGTAATTATAGCCCTGAGATTAAGCAATATAGCTGCAAAGGTATTGACTTTTACACCACCGGCAGTACTCTGTGATGCTCCCCCTATCCACATCAGCACTAAAATAATCACTATTGTTACATTCAGAAATCCGGCTGGATTAACAGACGAGAATCCTGCGCTCCTCGGAACCGCACTGTTAAACACCGATTGGGTAATCTGCTCGGTCAGGGTCATACCGCCGAGTGAGTTGTTGCGTTCAAGAATCCAAAACAGTACCGCTCCGATGAAAAACAGAGCAAAAAATGTGACCAGAACTATTTTGGTGTTCATACTGTACTGATGAACATTTCGAGTATCTTCCTTGCTCCCGTGTATTCTAAGCCAGATTCTCTTTATAGATGTTACTATTGCATCCTTGAAATTGACAAGTATCGGAAATCCTATGGCACCGGCTATAATCATTACAGTGGTAATCCAATATATTGAAATATTACCGTAAAGCAGCAGGGGATTTGACATGCCGTCAGGCAGAATGGAGAAGCCAGCGTTGCAAAACGAAGATACAGAGTGGAAAATGGAGAATGTTATTTCCTCGTAGATAGTTGAGCCTAATGTTCCGGCAATAGAAAAATACACTGCAACCGCACCAATAATCTCTACCGTAACCGTGAAGCCTAAAATATACAACAAGGTAGGAACAAGGGCATTCATTGATTTCGAATAGAAAATATCCTTAAGGAGGAGCTGATTGTAAATGGAACCTCCACCGCTGAAAAAGAGTGCGAAGAAGCTTGTGAAAGTCATTACTCCAAGTGCTCCTATCTGCATGAGTACCAGTAGTATGCCTATGCCGAGCGGAGTAAGAGTGAGTGAAACATCAACCGGAGTGAGCCCGGTGATGCAAACTGCGCTTGTGCTTACAAAGAGCGCATCTGTGTAATCAATCGGAATGTATGTGCTTTCAGGAAGCATCAACATAAAAGAGCCTATGATAATGAACACCAGGAAACTACCGGAAAGAAGCAGAGAGGGATTAGTACGTTTTCCGATACATTTAATAATACCTATGCTAATCGTCTGTGCAGCGTATGCTCCTAAAGCTGTATATAGGAAAATATTACTGTATAAAAATGTATCAAGAAAGGGAATCCACGGATGCTCAGGGCGGGGATATATCCAGGGTAAGGCGGTAACAAGAACGGCAATGTCAATAATCCATTTGAATATTCTTGACTGATGAACCGTGTAACGGAATCTGAGTACCAGTGAATAGAGGATATTGGCTATGAAAATACCCTGAATGACTCTTATCCAGTGTTGCAGAGATAAAATTTCAGTCTCACTGTTTTTGTAACCTCCCAAAATAACTACACAGATAGCAAATCCGACGGCAGCGATGAAGGCGAGAATCTCCAGCAGTGAAGATCCGAGTTTCACAACATTCATGCTACGATGGATAAGGCGGTTGAATTTCTGACTTAAAATTCTGACCTTGTGCCTCAGAATAGCCATTTGTGTATATGGGTGCATCATACGGAATTACAACGCCTTTGAAGCCCGGTTGGTTGCGTCAATCCTTCTCATCCAGTTCAAGCCAACGCATTTCTTTTTCATCAAGTAGGTTTTTGACCTCTTCGTATCGCTGGGCGGCTTTCCAAATCTGTTCAGACTCACCTCCGGAATTAAATTGTTGCTCCAGTTCGCTCTTTTCAGCGTTAAGTGCCTCTATATCTTTTTCAAGTTGCTCAAACTCTTTGCGTTCAGCATAGGTTTTGCGTTCCTTTTTGGGCGTTTTTTCTTTTTTAGGCTGTTTGTCAGCCGGAGCTGCGGTTGTCTTTTCCGCATTTTTCTCCTGAGCTTTGCGCCATTCGCGGTATTCAGAATAGTTGCCGGGGAAATCCTTCACGGTTCCTTCTCCTTCCATAACGAAAAGGTGGTCAGTGATGGAATCAAGAAAATATCGGTCGTGGCTGATAACAATCACGCATCCGTCGAATTCCCTCAGGTATTCCTCAAGCACCGTGAGAGTCATGATGTCGAGGTCATTAGTCGGCTCATCGAGGATAAGGAAGTTAGGGGAGCGCATCATCACTACCGCAAGCTGCAGCCGGCATCTTTCTCCTCCGCTAAGACCACCGATATATTTCTGCTGGTCAGCCGGTTCAAAAAGGAACCGCTTGAGAAACTGCATAGGTGTGAAATGCTGATTGCCGTTAACAACAATATCATCGGCAAGCTCGGTCACAGCATCTATGACCTTTTTGTCAGGGTTAAGCTCCAGCCCTTCCTGGCTATAATAACCAAAGCGTACAGTTTCACCTACATTCCACTCTCCGCTGTCCTGAGGCAACAATCCGGTGAGCATCTTTACGAATGTCGATTTTCCGACACCGTTGCCTCCGACAATGCCAACTTTTTCTCCTTTGGCAAAATCGTAAGTAAAACCATTCAGAATGACCTTGTCGCCAAACCGTTTGTTGATATTTCTCGCTTCAAAAATCTTAGAACCTATCCGCGATGATTTCACATCCAGTGAAACATCTTTCTCCTTAGCACCACCGCGTGAACGCTCGACAAGAGAATAATAGGCATCGATTCTATATTTGGCTTTTCCAGCTCTTGCCTGCGGCTGCCGGTTCATCCAGTCCTGCTCTTTGCGCAGAGTGTTTCTAACTCTGTCAAGTTCTGCTGCAGCAGCCTGATGTCTTTCGGCTCTACGCCTGAGATAGTAGTCGTAATTACCATCATAGGTGAAGAGCTCGGTGTTGTCAATCTCAAATATGCGGTTACACACACGATCGAGAAAGTAACGGTCGTGGGTAACCATGAAGATAGTAAGACGGGAGCGGCTCAGGTAGTCTTCAAGCCATTCGGTAGCCGCAATGTCAAGATGGTTTGTCGGCTCGTCAAGAATCAGGAAATCAGGATTTTCGAGTATAGCAGCGGCGAGTGCAACTCTTTTTCGCTGACCACCCGACAAATTTTCAACCAAAGCAGACAGATCATTGATATTGAGTTGAGAAAGCATCTGGGTTAGCCTCTGCTCATAATCCCATGCACCCTCAGCATCCATCCGGTGCATAGCTTCAGCTATTTCAGTCTCTGAGCCGGAGTCAAGAGCCGTATGATAAGCTTTGACAGTATTGACAACAGTTCCGGCAGAACTGAGACAAGCTTCAAGAACCGTTGCTCCTGCTGGAAATTGCGGCAACTGCTCAAGGTATCCTATTCGTAGTCCGTTTCGTGGAATGATTTTTCCACTGTCGGGCGCTTCCTTTCCGGCAAGTATTTTCAGTAGTGTGGTTTTTCCGGTGCCGTTGCGAGCAACAAGTCCGATTTTCTCACCTTCGGAAATTCCGAAGGTGAGATCACCGAACAAAAGTCTGTCGCCCTAGCTTTTTGTCAGGTCCTCGACCTGTATG
>JAIDQW010000044.1 GCA_029062075.1 Paramuribaculum sp. | reverse complement strand
CAATTTTATCATTATTCTGAATAGCCGAGAATGCGATAGTTGCGGCAACTTCGGCTATCATTTCACGTTTATCTTCGCCAACCGCGCCAAAAAGGCGGCTTCCGGACACATCCACAAGCAGCATAACAGTGAGCTCGCGCTCCTCCTCATACACCTTTACATAAGGATGGTTATGACGCGCTGTTACATTCCAGTCAATATCTCTAACATCATCGCCATACTGATATTCGCGTACTTCAGCAAAGGTCATACCACGCCCCTTGAACGCGGTGTGATATTCACCGGCAAAGATGTTTTGAGACAAGCCTCTTGTCTTTATCTCAATCTTTCTTACGTTCTTAATAAGATCTGTTGCTTCCATCTTATCAATTATATGGGATTAAGGCAACCATCCGTTTATCAGGGTACTTCAACCTTGTCAAGAATAGCTGAGATTATTTCATCGGTAGTGATATTGTTTGCCTCTGCCTCGTAGGAGAGTCCGATTCTATGACGGAGAACATCATGGCATATAGCTCGAACATCCTCAGGAATAACATAACCTCTCTGGTGAAGGAATGCGTAAGAACGAGCGGCTCTTGCAAGGCTTATGGAAGCACGTGGCGACGCACCGAAAGAAATTATATTGGTGAGGTCGTTGAGATTATAATCAGCCGGATATCGGGTTGCAAATACGATATCAACAATATATTTTTCAATTTTTTCGTCAAGATAAATTTTACCTACGACCTTTTGCGCCTCAATAACTTCCTCCGGCTTAAGGAGTGGCTGAACTTCTGTTGATACCGGCGAGATATTCTGACGGATAATAAGTTTCTCATCTTCCTTGGTTGGATACCCAATAACCACTTTGAGGAGGAAACGGTCAACCTGTGCCTCCGGGAGGGGATAAGTACCTTCCTGTTCTATAGGGTTCTGAGTTGCCATCACAAGGAAAGGCTCGTCAAGTTTGAATGTTTTTTCTCCAATAGTAACCTGACGCTCCTGCATTGCTTCGAGAAGTGCACTCTGCACTTTAGCCGGAGCACGGTTGATTTCATCTGCAAGAACGAAGTTAGCGAAGATAGGACCTTTTTTGATCTGGAATTGCTCTTTTTGCACGCTATACACCATTGTACCGGTAACGTCCGCAGGCAAAAGATCAGGAGTGAACTGTATGCGGCTGAACTTGGCATCAATTACCTGTGCCAGAGTTTTGATAGCAAGTGTTTTAGCAAGTCCCGGAACGCCTTCAAGGAGAACGTGACCGTTTGCGAGTAATGAAACGAGCAGTGATTCAACAAGATGTTTA
>JAIDQW010000439.1 GCA_029062075.1 Paramuribaculum sp. | reverse complement strand
ATGCGTTTCTGCCAGGCATTCATAAATGAGCTATGGCGCGAAATCGGTGCTGACACTGATGTGCCGGCAGGTGATATAGGCGTTGGCGGACGCGAGGTAGGTTATATGTATGGTCAGTACAAGAAAATGGCTCGCGAAAACACCGGTACTTTCACAGGAAAAGGCAGAGAGTTCGGCGGCTCACTTATACGCCCTGAAGCCACCGGCTACGGCAATGTTTACTTCCTGCTCAATATGCTGGAGACCAAAGGCATTGAACTAAAAGGCAAGAGAGTAGCCATTTCAGGTTCCGGCAATGTTGCCACATATACAGCCGAAAAACTTCTTGAACTTGGTGCAGTGGTTGTTTCTATGAGCGACAGCGATGGCAGCATCTATGTGCCTGACGGAATCACCCGTGAGCAACTTGACTACATTTTCAAACTCAAAAATATCTATCGCGGACGAATCCGCGAATTTGCCGAGGAATACGGCTGCGAATACTATCCCGGCGAACGCCCCTGGATGAGAGTGAAATGCGATATCGCCATGCCTTCAGCAACCCAGAATGAGATTGACGGTGACGATGCTCGCGCACTTCTCGCTCAAGGCTGCATAGCTGTAAGCGAAGGAGCGAATATGCCTTCTACCCCCGAAGCTATCAAGGAATTCCTTGCCGCAAAAATTCTCTATGCTCCCGGTAAAGCTGCAAACGCAGGAGGCGTATCTGTCTCCGGACTTGAAATGGCTCAGAACTCCCAGAAACTTTCATGGAGCGCAGCCGAGGTAGATACCAAACTGAAGGAAATCATGGCTGAGATCCACCATCAGTGCGAACTCTTCGGTAAAGAGAAGGACGGCTACATCAACTATGTGAAAGGCGCGAATGTTGCCGGATTCATGAAAGTGGCTCGTGCCATGATGGCTCAGGGTGTACTCTAAACCTTTGGTATTATGATATTTTAACCGCCGGGTAATACCCCGGCGGTTCATTTTTTATATCTTTGCAGCAATCAAGACAAGTATCTAACCTTAAATCAGTAACATGATTAAAACTATTTTAAGTATCTTTTTTATTGTTGGCGCACTATGTTCTCCATTGAAAAGCAAGGGCAACGGAAAGATACCTCTGCAGGATATAGAGAACTCAACCGCAATCATCGAAGGGGTCACTGACATAATACCGGACAGTACAGTGATAACATTGTTCCGCTTCTACGGAGATGCCGGGATGTCTGTGGCAAAAGATACCGTGACAAACGGTAAATTCAGGCTTGAATATGCAATGGGAGCAGAGGAAGATGTCCAAAAGATGAGTATTGTATGCTTTATCCCTGAAATTGCCGGAAGCGGAAGGACTATATTTCTGTCACCCGGAGCTAATATCAAAGTTGATGCTTCCACAATAGATTCCCAATTATGGGAAGTGATAAGTAACCTGAATGAACAGAAAGAATACGACAGAATATTATTTAGCGCAGCCGACCTATACCGGGAGATAAACCGACTCAATTCTGAAATGGATAAATCATTAGCGGATCGTGAACTTTCCCGGGAGCAAAGAAAACAAATCATAGCCGATACAAGGAGCGCACTGTCTGCTTTACACGACTCGATAGATAACCGCAAATATCTTACTCTGCTTAACATGGAGCACACTCCTGTTTGGTTCGATGAATTCATCAGTTTGAGCGACACCGGGTCATCCGGCGATTCTCCGCTTACCGCAAAACTTAAGGCTTTGTACGAATCTCTCAATCAGAGCGAAAAAGAATCACCCGAAGGAGAAAAAATCTACGCTTACCTATACCCTGAAAGCAAAATCAACATAGGTGACAAGGTGCCTGACATTGAATTTATTGATTTCAACGGTAATACCAGAACCCTTTCGGAGTTTACCGGTAAATGGATACTGCTTGATATCTGGAGCGGTGGTTGCGGTCCGTGTCACATGGCAGCTCCGGATCTGAAAGCCTTTGCGGAGAAGAATAAAGAAAAGGTTGAGGTAGTAAGCATCAGCATAGACGATGATGAATTCTGGAGAATATCAACGGCAAACCTTAAGTTAGAGGGCAATAACTGGAGAGACAGTAAAGGTCAAGCCGGAATCTATTCCCGCTTCAACGCACAAGGACTTCCAACTTTCATCGTCATCAATCCGGAAGGTATCTATACCAAGAATCAGTTCGGGTATAGCAAAGGGATGTTTGAGCGCATGTTCCGTCCGCTACTTTATCCGAAGCCGGCAATGACACTGGATAAAACCACAACGGGAACAAAAGTGAATTATCCGGACTATTCAGAAAACAATACTGATAATATTCTGGAAATAGACAGCATCGAGCTAAGTGATGACCGCATCATTATCAATTTCCATGTTTATTACATTCCTAACTGGTGGATAAAAATTTCTCCTGAAAGCTATCTTGAACTGCCTGACGGAAGCAAGCTGAATATTATCGAAGCTCAAGGTATAACTCTCGGTGAAGAATTCAGGGCAAATGCTGACGGAGAGAACCGTTTCACCCTCGTTTTCCCCGGATTAGGCAAAGATACCCAGAGCGTAAACTTCATTGAAAGCGCCAACTGGAACATGAAAAATATCAGATTAGCACCCTAATACAAAACTATATGAAAATAGCATTAGTATCTTCGGCAATACTTCTTGCGGTTTTAACCGCCTGCTCCTCAAGCCGCCGAGTGGTGGATATGCCTGAAATCACCTTTTCAAACCAAAAGTATTTGGATTTTCAGCGGGTTGAACTGACGGATACTGCAACAATCGTACATGCCAAAGCACAATATAAACCAAAATGGTGGATTCGCATTAAGGAGGGATCATACCTTGAAACTCCTGATGGAAAACAATATAAGTTGAAATACGGCAAAGGCATTGTGCCAGGCACCGAGCACTATATGCCTGAATCGGGTATTTCTGAATTTGATCTTGTGTTTGAGCCTGTACCAAAGAAAACCAATGCTATGATTTTCAGCGAAGGAAATGGTGGCTGGACACTTGGCATAAACCTTGACAAGAATGCGGGCGACTTATCCGCCGGGGTACCAGAGGCACTTAAAAGCAGTAATACCGATTCTAAAATGCCGGAACCGTCATTTGATATAGATAGCGTAACTATTAATATTCATATCCTTGGCTATAATCCAGCAATGGGGAATAAGCTGAGATATGTAATAAACCAGATATCCGAGCAAATCAGTGATGTCCCTGCTATTGAAATAGATAATAATGGAAACGGCAAACTTACATTTCTGTCCCACGGCACCGGCAGCGTTTCAGCATACGCCTTAGGAGAATACAGTGTTAACGGCAGCTCTACCGTTAAGCCCGGAGAGACCATTGACTTATATATAGATCCTACTTTCTCCGGTAGCCTCCTTATGGAGAGCCAGCGCAATGATTCAATTTCAAGGAAGAAAACAAGAGCATGGAGCAACGGATATTACTCAGATTTCGATGCCCAAAAAATGGATTATACTGTATATAAGGGTATATATGACGGTAAATTCGCCGATTACCGCATGGGGGCAGACGAGTATGTGGACTATGTTCTCGCTCAGTATGAGATTGCGGAAAGAAATATCCGCCGCAGCGAAAGCCTGACTCCTCTCGGCAAGGAAAAGATGCTCAACGATATCAAAGCCAACCTCATAAAATCCATAGGCAGCTACGAAGACGTTCTTCGCAACAATTATTATTTAGTTAATGGAGGCTGGGGCGGACCTGTACCGGCTGATGCAATTACTTGCGAGCTTAATTCAGAGCATTTTGAAAAAGTAACTGAATTTGTGGACATTAATGATCCGAAACTTGTTCTTGCCTCATCTTCAAGAATCTTTACCCTCCCATCTTCCAAC
>JAIDQW010000438.1 GCA_029062075.1 Paramuribaculum sp. | reverse complement strand
CCAAAGACGCGATATTGTCCGCAAAATTTGCACTGCTTCCGAATCTATTTCGATCGTCAGGACTTTGGTGAGGCTGTCGGTCCACCTTGACAGGAGTGAGTCGGAGAAAACAGTGACAAAATACTCACCGGCATCATCGGGGCTGAGAGGCTGGCTGATAATTCTGCCATTTATCACCACAGCCGCTTTCCATCGGTCATCTTCCGGAAAGTCAGCGCACCGGAAAGCGGCATAGTCAACGAAGGGGTTTCGATGACGCGCAACATTGTAGTTTATAATCCGAATCTCTTTGCCGGCGTGAGAGGTAGTGGATTTAATACGATCTTCCGATAAGTGTATCCCGAATATTTTTCTCAGCGAGTCGGCTGCCTGTTGAGCTGTCTCATGAGATTTTGCCAAAACGATAGATCCGATGAAGTGAGGTTCGCTCCACCTGAACAGGTCAGCGTTTTCCTTGAAAAACTTTTCTCTTGCCAAAGAATCACTCTGAGCCTTGCGGGTGGTTCGAAGCTCTGTGATATCAAACATAGCCTGCCCCCATTCGGCTAATCGTCCGAGCATGAATGTATCCTCAGTGACACCTTCGCCTAATGTGATCCTTGCATCCTCCAGTTTGCGCAACTGTATGGCGAGAAGTGAAAGTGCAGTGTCGCTCGGAGGCACCTGCACTCCAAACAGCAGCTGATAGTCCGCTATTGTAGCGGCACTGCCTCCTACTCTCATCAGCACCCGGCTACGGTAGTCGGGTGAGGCTGAGGTAAGAAGCAGTACAAGCAAAACGGCAACTGCCGCAATCTTACTGATGCGATGCACTGTAATTGGGTGCTTCGCTGGTTATGGCTACATCATGCGGGTGGCTCTCGGCAACACCTGCATTGGTGATTCTTGTGAATTTAGCTTTGTGGAGCTGTTCAATATTAGCGGCACCGCAATAGCCCATGCCGGCTCTGAGTCCGCCGAGCATCTGATATGTCACTTCAAAGAGTGAGCCTTTGAACGGAACTCGTGCGGCAATGCCTTCGGGGACGAGTTTCTTGACATCGTTTTCGCCAGCCTGGAAATATCTGTCCTTCGAGCCTTTTTCCATAGCTTCAAGTGAGCCCATTCCACGGTAAGCTTTGTATTTTCTGCCGTTATATATTATGGTGTCGCCGGGGCTCTCTTCTACTCCGGCAAGCATTCCTCCGAGCATAACGCAATATGCTCCTGCGGCAAGAGCTTTGACAATATCTCCAGAATAGCGGATACCACCGTCTGCTATCAGAGGTACTCCTGTGCCTTCAAGTGCTTTAGCCACATCGTAAACCGCGCTGAGCTGAGGCACACCAACACCTGCAATCACACGGGTGGTGCAGATAGATCCGGGGCCAATGCCTACTTTCACACCGTCTGCCCCATTGTCAACAAGATATTTTGCAGCTTCACCGGTGGCGATATTTCCTACCACAACATCTATCTGAGGATATTTTTCCTTGATAGCGCGAAGTACTCCGATAACACCTTTGGTGTGACCGTGCGCTGTGTCAATGACAATAGCATCCACACCGGCCTCAACAAGAGCGTCAACTCTCTCCATGCTGTCGGCAGTCACACCGACTCCGGCAGCAACTCTGAGACGACCGCGGCTGTCCTTGCACGCGTTGGGTTTATCTTTTGCTTTGGTAATATCTTTGTATGTAACGAGTCCCACAAGACGGCCTTCGTTGTCAACCACCGGTAGTTTTTCAATTTTATGCTCCTGAAGAATCTGGGCAGCCTCTTCCAGATTGGTGCTCTGATTGGTGGTGACGATGTTTTCTGAGGTCATCACTTCGTCAATAAGTCGTCTGGGATTCTTTTCAAAGCGGAGGTCACGGTTTGTAACGATACCCACGAGCTTGCGGTTGTCATCAACCACAGGTATACCTCCGATATGGTACTCTTCCATCATTGCGAGAGCATCGGCAACAGTGCTTCCGCGCTTAATGGTCACGGGGTCGTAAATCATACCGTTTTCAGCTCTCTTAACGGCATGAACCTGACGAGCCTGCTCGGCAATACTCATATTTTTATGAATTACACCGATGCCACCTTCGCGAGCTATGGCTATAGCCAGCTGCGCTTCAGTAACAGTATCCATCGCTGCTGAGACAATGGGCACATTCAATTCTATGTTTCGTGAGAACTTGGTTTTGAGATTTACCTCGCGGGGCAATACTTCTGAATAAGCGGGAATAAGAAGGACATCATCAAATGTCAACCCGTCCATTTTTACTCTATCTGCAATAAACGACATAATTGGAT
>JAIDQW010000437.1 GCA_029062075.1 Paramuribaculum sp. | reverse complement strand
GGTTTACTATCTCTTGCGCGTATGCGTATGCGCCCGCGCATTTAATCAAGGTGCAAAGATACAAAATCCTCCCGTCCCCTCCAAAATAAAATCCATCCCACCCTGTCCGCGTAGCGGGCATGCTATAGTTAGCCCTGGGTGAGGCGACCATCGGGAGCCGTAACCCGGGGATTCAGCACACCATCCCCATACGTCCCCGTAGGGGGCGAGCTACCACCAGGCTGGAAGCACCGGAGGTGCGCCGCTGTGCGTAACCCCAGCCAAGCAAAGCGCAGGCTGGGGATAGCAGTCCACCCCTGAAAAGGAGCCTCGGAGAGGCGATGCCGTGCGATCCTAACAAAAAACACCAAATAAATTTGCATATTAGCAAATTACTCATTATCTTTGCGCCAACAAACGCACCCAAACAACTTTTATCACTATGAAAAAATTCACTTTCGCCATCAAATGGCACGAGATTCTAAAACCCTATTCCGACGATATCCGCCGCGAAGTTTATGATGCTATAATTGAGTATGTTGCAACCGGTAATATTATCGAGATGCACCCCGTTTCACACATGGCATTCGACTTTATCCGTTATGAAATCGATGAAAAGGCTCGTCGCAAGGAGGAATGCTTGGCAAATAAGCAACAGAAAGCCTTAGGAAAAGCACAAACAACCGAGCCCGAGGAACCTTACGATACGGACAAAATAGCAGAATCATATCTCTCCTCCGGCAAATTATCCTCACAGCTTGTCGTGCAGAGCGGAAAAGTCGCTGTGATTGTCTCAAAAGAACATGTTTATGGCTTTGTCAAACGGTGTGTCAGTGAGATGCTTGACCGCAAGCTCACCCCCGCGGGCGATGAAAAACGTTTTATCAGCACCCTTCACATGATCGCCTCAAACCGACTCAACATTATCCGTCAAGACCTCAGAGCTCTCCCGGCAGAGAAAGATTTCACCGATGAAGTCTGGAATTCAATTGTTGACAGAGCCTGTGCACAGTTCCCTAAATAGCGAAGCCATGATCCTTTTGCATCACATATCGAAATATTTAGTATCTTTGCGCGGGCTCATTATGCAATGAAGCCTTAGAGAATGATAAACCAATGAAATTAAGAGGACAAGACATATTCCGGTTAAGCTGCATCACCCTTCTTTGGCTTGCTCTGTGCTACTTGGTGGTAAGCACCCAGAGATTCAATCTTAGAGTGGCTTTTATTCTTGTTGCTTCCGGAATAATAATTTTTGTACCTCTGTACAAAAAATACATCCGCTCAAAAGATCATGACAACTCTAAAAGTTCTGACCGATGAGTCTGTTATTAAACCGGATTCTGCAAAATATCCGCTGCTGAGTGCCATAAATTCGCCCGATGATCTTCGGAAGCTGCCTCTTGAAAAGTTGGGGGGTGTCTGTGATGACATCAGAGGCTTTCTCATAGAAAACCTATCTACCAAC
>JAIDQW010000436.1 GCA_029062075.1 Paramuribaculum sp. | reverse complement strand
GATGAGTATTGCGGCTGATGTGCCGGGAATGTATTCGCCGGCAAGGAGACGGCGCGGTATGGTGCGGTCGCAATATGCAATGAATTTCTGGTCTGCGGTTATAGAAGCAATAGCCTGGCGGAGGGGAGTCATCGGCTCGATTACGGGTAGTACCGCTTTGAGCGACTGCTTCATCGCCGACACGGCGATTTTTTCAAGACGCTCTGTGTTGATTTCTTTTCTTTCCGAGCGTGCGCATAGCAGAGGTATGATTCTGTTGACCCCTATTTCGGTGAGTTTTTCCACGAGCCATTCCATGCGGTCCATGTGCTTGGACGGAGCCACGGCAACGGTTATTTCCTGCTGCCATGACAGAGGTACGGTTTCTGTTGCGGTGACATGAACGAGGGTGTGCTTGGGGTGAGGGTCATCGATAACGCATGTGTATCTGTGACCATTGCCGTCGATAACCTCTATTGTGTCACCGGCTTTCATTCTCAGCACTTTGGAGCAGTGGCGGGAGTCACTTTCCGGCAGGGTGCAGGACTGGAGTATGTCGGGTGAATAAAACTGAATCATGTTATTCAATTTCAACTGTTTCCGCCTCGGCAGTCTTAATCTTCCTGTCGCTGACAGGGATGTGGCGGTATTTGAACAGGACTGAGAACAGAATGGCAACGATAAGGGAGTATCCGGCAAAAATGTACCAGGGTGTACTCCAGTCTCCGAGCATGTAAGAGTTGCCGTCAACTGTTTGCCATGAGCAGTAATGGTTTACAATAGAACCGGCAATGAGGGTGCCTACCGACGCGCCTATTCCGTTTGTCATTAGCATGAAGAGGCCCTGTGCGGAGGATTTTATAGAATCATCGGTTTCCTGCTCAACAAAAAGGGCACCGGACACATTGAAGAAGTCGAATGCCACTCCGTAAACAATCATTGAGAGGATGAAGAGCCAGAGCCCGCTGCCGGGGTTGCCGATTCCGAAGAAAGCGAAGCGGAGCACCCATGCGAGCATGGCTATGAGCATGACTTTATTGATTCCGTATCGGCGGAGGAAGAACGGTATGAGTAGGATGCATGCCGCTTCAGAAATCTGAGAGAGCGAGGTGAGAAGGGTAGCGTTGTTGGCTCCGAAGGTAGTGGCGTATTCAGCCACGCCTTTGAAACTGGAAATGAATGTGGTGGCGAAGCCGTTTGTAATCTGCAGTGCAACGCCGAGGAGCATTGAGAATAGGAAGAAAACCGCCATGCGTGAGTTTGAAAAAAGTTTGAAGGCGTTGAGTCCGAGTGTCTCGCTCCAGGATTTGTTTCCGGAATCCTTGACCAGGGAGCATTTCGGTAGGGTGAACGAGAATATTCCGAGCACAATTCCGAGTACGCAGCAGGTGAGCAGCTGCATGTGGGTATATTGGAAGCGGAAGTTCGCCATAGGGTTGGCTTCGCTTATTGTGAACCCGAATGATCCGTCATGCCAGTATGCGCAGTTAACAAACCACATGGCTGCGATGAACCCTACTGTGCCGAGGACTCTTATCGGGGGGAAAGATTTCACAGGTTCGCAACCGTTGTCCTTAAGTATTTTGAAAGCGGCGGAGTTTGCCAGTGCTATAGTCGGCATATAGAATGCCACACTCAGTGTGTAGAGTGCGAAAAACGGAGCGAACTGCAGAGTCGGGTGAGTCGAACCGTAGAGCCAGGCGCAACCCATGAAGGTGGCTGCGAGCAGGTGGCATAGACCGAGCATTTTTTGAGCAGGAATCCATTTGTCGGCAATGATGCCTATAATAGCCGGCATGAAGATTGACACAAGTCCCTGCACACTGTAAAACCCGGCTATGTCACCTCCGAGTCCTGACGAACCGATATACCTTTCTCTTATAAACATCTCCGAGCCACCGAGACTCCTG
>JAIDQW010000435.1 GCA_029062075.1 Paramuribaculum sp. | reverse complement strand
ATGACTGCTGCTGCGGGTGCTTAACGGTAGTCGGCGAAGCGGGTCTGGAGCTCCTTGCGGGCGAAGAAGATACGGCTCTTGATAGTGCCAAGGGGGAGGTTCATCTCCTCGGCGATCTCCTCGTACTTGTAGCCGGCAACGTGCATTGAGAAGGGTACGCGGTACTTTTCGGGGAACTCGTTGATGGCTGCGGTGATCTCAGAAGCGGCGTAGCTGCCTTCCGGTGAGTCGATACCGCTGTCCTGGCTCAGGTTGAGGTGGTAGAGGTCCTCGGTCTGGTCAATGACGGTCGCGCTGCGGGCTATGCGGCGGTAGTTGTTGATGAAGATGTTGCGCATGATGGTGAACACCCAGCCCTTGAAGTTTGTGTTCTCGGTGTACTTGTCTGCGTTGTCGAGAACCTTGAGCATGGTGTCCTGGAGAAGGTCGTAAGCGTCGTCACGGTTGGAGGTGAGCATGTACGCGAAGTTGAGCATATTGCTCTGGAGGTTCATCAGGCGGCTCTGGATTGTAGTAGCTGTTGCAGTCATCGTTGTAAGTTTTAGTTGTTAGCAGTTTGTTTTGTTTGATGATGCAAAGGTAGAGCAAAAATATCCGTTGCAAGAATTATAAAGTTAACAGAAGTTAAATCCGTTACAGGGTTGTTACAATACTATACAAGTCGTTAGGAATTAGTCAGTTAGTCGAGAGTCGGAGATATCGGAATTTTCCGAAAATTCAGAAATTTCGGAGATCTCGGAGGATTCGGAGGATTCGGAGGATTCGGGGATGCCCCACCCCCGAGCCTGCGCTTTGCTTGGCTGGGGTTACGCACAGGAGCACTCCTGCGGAGCTTGCCCCGCCTGATGTGCCGGTTTAATCAGTGTCGGGAAACATCTACTTTCTGCGTGGGAGGCAGTGAATTATTTCTCTTTTCTACCGCATCAATTACTTCGTGAGCAAGATGATCGAACGCATGAGCCGTGATGCTGTCAGACTCAAGTGCTATGGGTGTACCGTTATCACCGCCTTCACACACGCTGCCAACAAGCGGAATCTGAGCAAGGAGCGGAACACCTGCCTCCTTAGCAAGTTTGCATCCACCTTCGCGACCGAATATGTAGTATTTCTCATCCGGATGCTTTTCGGGAGTGAACCACGCCATATTTTCAACGAGTCCAAGCACCGGCACATTCACCTTGTCACCCACAAACATTGAAATACCTTTGCGGGCATCGGCGAGCGCAACTTCCTGAGGAGTAGTTACAACCACCACTCCCGTGATTGCGAGACTTTGCACCAGGGTAAGGTGAATATCACTTGTTCCGGGAGGCATATCAATGAGGAAATAATCAAGTTCGCCCCAGTCCGCCTCGGCTATAAGCTGACGGAGGGCATTGCTCGCCATCCCGCCGCGCCATAGCACGGCGCTGTTTTTATCTACGAGGAATCCGATGCTCAGAATCTTCACTCCATATTTCTCGAGTGGAATAATCAGCGGACGGTTATCAACCTCATGCATATACACCTGCTCATCCTCTACGCCAAACATCTTGGGGACGCTTGGACCGAAAATATCGGCGTCAAGCAATCCCACCTTATATCCTTCGCGCGCGAGAGCCACAGCGAGATTTGATGCAACGGTACTTTTTCCTACTCCCCCCTTGCCGCTGCTCACACCAATAATATTTTTAACCCCGGGCAACAATTTCGATTCCACCTGTTGCGGTTTTGCAAAAACGGCATTTACTGTCGGCTCCACACTCTCATCAATATATGTTTTGAGCGCGACCTCAGCCGCCTTGACAACAGATTTGGCAAACGGATCAGTCGGTTTGTCGAACACTATGCTGAAACTGACTTTTTTGCCGTCGATTCTTATATCGTCGGCAATCATGCCGAGTTCCACTATATTCTTACCATTTCCGGGATAACGCACATTTTTGAGTGCATCCAATATGAGGTTAGGGTAAAGTCTTGATTCCATATCTATGCTTCTTTATTTAAATCCTTCGGTTTTACTGCCGCCTCTCGCAGGGCGGAATGCTGGAGCTCGCCACGTGAGAAACTCCTGTAAGTATCAAATTCAATATCCACCTCCGGCTCAGTGAGCAAAACCGACTCCGGCAAGCGGAAAGAGAGATATTTTATGGTGAGTCCGCGGTCAAGCCACTGCTGCTCATAGTAGGTGCGGATACCTAAAATCTCGGTAGCGGTATCTCTGCCCTCACCATAGAGATCGCTTGTATCGGCAAGCAGTTCAAGAGCATTATGCTTCGCCATGATGCGGGTATATGTATAGAGAAACGGGCTGTCGGTCTTGAGATTGATAATTCCGCCGGGAGCAAGCACTTTGCGATAGAGTTCGAGAAAACGGGTTCCGGTAAGACGTTTCCTCACCTTCTTCATCTGAGGGTCAGGGAACGTTATCCATATCTCGGCAACCTCTCCCTGAGCAAAAAAGCGGTCGAGAAGCTCAATATCCGTGCGCAGAAAAGCCACATTGCCGAGACCCTCGTCACGGGCGGCGCAGGCACCTGTCCACATTCGCGCTCCCTTTATGTCTATGCCAATAAAGTTCTTATCGGGGTATCTGCGCGCAAGTCCGACAGTGTATTCACCCTTGCCGCATCCGAGTTCAAGAACAATAGGATTATCGTTGTGAAAAAAATCACTGTGCCACTTGCCGCGAAAGGGAAACCCTTCGCGCTGAAGCACACCAAAAGGATACTGGAGAACAAAATCCATTGTCTCCATTTCGCTGAATTTTTTCAATTTATTCTTACCCATGCCACAAAGTTACTATTTTTGCAACGTATAACAAACCACTTTACCAATCTGAATCCCCTATGGAAAAAGATACATTACTGATTTTATCCGGAGGAATGGACTCCACCACTCTGCTACATGAATATAAAGACTCCATAGCACTCGCTGTTCATTTCAATTACGGTGCTAAACAAAACATTCGCGAAAGCGATTGTGCCAGAGAGCAATGCCGCCGTGCCGGTGTGGATTTCATTGAGCTTGACCTTGCCTTTATGGGACAATACTTCAAAAGCTCGCTCTTTGAAGGGGCGGACGCTGTGCCGGAGGGACGGTATGAGAATTCAAACATGGCATCTACCGTAGTGCCATTCCGCAACGGCATAATGCTGTCTGTTGCCGCAGGACTTGCCGAAAGTCGCGGACTCAAAAAGGTAATGATGGCAAACCATGGAGGAGATCATACCGTGTATCCCGACTGCCGCCCTGAATTTGTGGAGGCAATGAACGGCGCGATTCAGGCTGGCACTTACGCACACATAACCTTGGTGGCACCCTATACCGGCATCACTAAAGCTGAGATAGCCATGCGCGGTAAAAGCCTCGGAGTTGACTACTCGCACACCTACTCCTGCTACAAAGGAGGAGAAACCCACTGCGGCAAGTGCGCCACATGCATAGAGCGTCGTCAAGCACTTGATGCTGCCGGAATTGATTGCGAATAGTCCCCATCTACCCATTTCCATATATTTACCAAAATAAATTCAATAACCCAATCATATTATGAAATCCTCCAGATACTATCTTTGCGCGCTAGGAGCTATTGCTTTAGCCACCGCAACGGCAAGTGCGACCAATTCCGGAGCAGGAATTGCTACCGAGCAAAGCACTCAGAACACCGTTAGCATTACAGGGGCTACCCGTATCAACCCCACAACTGTTGAACTGAAACTGTCCGACGGGAAAAGAATCGCCATGGACTTTTACGGCGACAATATCTTCCGTCTTTTCCGCGATGACAACGGCGGCATATTGCGAAATCCCGTCGCTACACCGCCCGCCGACATTCTCGTGAAAAACCCGAGAAAACACACCGGAAATATTGATATAGCCGAAAGCAACGGTAAGATTACCGTTTCAACGCCAAAAATCGCGGTGGAGTGGAACAAGGATAAAACAACCATGAGCGTGGTGGATAAAACTACCGGCAAAACTGTTGTTGCCGAAACTTCACCTGTGAGATTTGAAAAAGGAAAAACGGTGATGACACTCGCTGAGAAACCGGGCGAATATTTTTACGGCGGCGGAGTGCAGCACGGCAGATTCTCTCACAAAGGGCGCGCAATCGCGATTGAGAACCAGAACAGCTGGACCGACGGTGGCGTTGCATCACCTACACCTTATTTTTGGTCAACCGATGGCTATGGCATTATGTTCCACACCTTCGGCAAAGGCAAATATGATTTCGGAGCAGAAACTCCGGGTACGGTCAAGCTGACACATGACACCGATTATCTGGATGCATTCGTAATGGTAAGCCCTACCCCCACCGGACTGCTCAATGATTTCTATCAGCTCACCGGCAACCCGGTGCTTCTTCCAAAATTCGGCTTTTATGAGGGTCATCTCAACGCCTACAACCGCGATTATTGGAAAGAGGATGAAAAAGGAATACTCTTTGAGGACGGAAAAAGATACAAAGAGAGCCAGCGCGATAATGGCGGAATAAAGGAATCACTCAACGGGGAAAAGAACAATTATCAGTTCTCCGCCCGTGCTGTCGTTGACAGATATGCCGCCCATGACATGCCACTGGGATGGGTGCTCCCCAACGATGGCTATGGTGCAGGCTACGGTCAGACAGAGACTTTAGACGGAAATATCGCCAACCTTAAGGATTTTGGCGATTATGCCCGCTCAAAAGGTGTTGAAATCGGATTGTGGACTCAGAGCGATCTTCATCCGAAACCGGAGGTAAGCGCTCTGCTGCAGCGTGATATAGTAAAAGAGGTGCGTGATGCCGGAGTGAGAGTGCTCAAGACAGATGTTGCATGGGTTGGCGACGGCTACTCTTTCGGGCTTAACGGTGTTGCGGATGTAGGCGAAATCATGCCCTACTATGGAAATGACGCACGTCCATTCATCATTTCTCTTGACGGATGGGCAGGCACCCAGCGCTATGCAGGGGTTTGGAGCGGCGATCAGACCGGTGGCGAATGGGAGTATATCCGCTTCCATATTCCCACCTACATTGGATCCGGACTCAGCGGACAGCCCAATATCACCTCCGACATGGACGGTATTTTCGGCGGACTAAATCCGGCTGTAAACATCAGAGACTTCCAGTGGAAAACATTCTCACCCATGCAGCTCAACATGGACGGCTGGGGTAGAAACGAAAAATATCCTCATGCTTTGGGTGAACCGTCAGCGTCCATCAACCGC
This sequence comes from Paramuribaculum sp., assembly GCA_029062075.1. Taxonomy (GTDB): domain Bacteria; phylum Bacteroidota; class Bacteroidia; order Bacteroidales; family Muribaculaceae; genus Paramuribaculum. The sequence continues at coordinate 11,763 of JAIDQW010000435.1, read as the reverse complement.
AACTATCTGAAACTCAAATCGCAGCTGATGCCATACGCTTACACCTATGCCCGCGAAGCTGTTGACGGCAAGCCTCTTATCAGAGCGATGTTCCTCGATTATCCCAATGATTACACCCATTCTGCCGCAACCCGCTATCAGTACCTCTACGGTCCTGATTTCCTTGTCGCACCAATTTACCAGAATACCGCCGCCGATTCGCTCGGAAATGATATTAGAAATGGTATCTATCTGCCCGAGGGTAACTGGATTGACTACTTCTCCGGAGAAAGCTATCCCGGAAATGTGGTGCTGAACAGTTTCAACACACCCATCTGGAAACTCCCTGTATTTGTTAGAGCCGGTGCAATCATTCCAATGGTGAACCCCAATAATAATCCGATGCAGATTGACCGCACCAACAGAATATTTGAGTTCTACCCCGACGGTAAGTCGGAATTCACCTTATATGATGATGACGGCACAACCCAAAGTTATCTTGACGGAAAATCTTTCGCAACCACAAATGTAACATCTACAGTTCTGCCTAAATCACTCCTTAATATATATATCGCACCGACAAAGGGTGGCTTCGAGGGATTCGTACCGGAGCAGAGCACAGAGCTTATAGTAAATGTAACCTCTGAGCCGAAGGCTGTTACAGCCAAAATCGGCAATTCAAAAGTCGCTCTCAAAAAAGCGTCGAGCCAAGCTCAGTTTGACAATAGCGATAATATTTATTACTACAACCCGGCTCCAGAACTCAACCGATTCTCAACACCCGGCTCTGATGCGGCAAAAATCAGCATAAAGAAAAATGCACAGCTGATGATTAAGATCGCCAAGACTGATATTACCAAAAACTCAGTTGACGTTGAGGTGAAAGGCTTCACTTTTGAGCCCTCCAGCAATATGGCGAGTGCACACGGTACCCTCACAGCACCCATAACCCAAATTGCACCAGAGGCAATAGAGGCTTACACACTCACACCCTCCTGGGTCCCGGTGCCGAATGCCGACTATTACGAAATTGAATTTAACGGACTCAATTACACCAATATCCGCTCAAACTCACTCCTGTTTGATGACCTCAGCCCGGAAAACGACTACTCATTTAAAATTCGGGCAGTCAATGCCGATGGAGCTTCACCCTGGACAGAAGTGAACGCGCGCACCAAAAACAATCCGCTTGAATTTGCAATCCGCGGCATTCAGGGCGAAGTGAATGTGCCTATTCAGGATGGATTCGGAGTAAGCCGTCTGTTTGACTTTGCAGAGAGCGGAGACACCTGGCACACCAAATACCGCGCAAATGCAATACCTTTTGACCTAACCATTGATCTGATGAGTGTCAACACTCTTGACCGCTTTGACTACCTGCCACGTCAGGATGGCGGCAACGGCACAATTCTCAAAGGGAGTGTTGCGGTAAGCATGGACAAAGAAAACTGGACTGAAGTTGATTCATTCACATGGAAACGCAACGGTGATGTTAAATCATTCATATTCAACGAGCACCCCACTGCCCGCTATATCCTTCTGTCTGTCACTGAAGGTGTCGGCAATTACGGCTCCGGCAGAGAAATATATGTATTCAAAGTACCCGGAACCGAAAGTTATCTGCCCGGTGACATCAACAATGATGGCAAGATTGATGAGAATGATCTAATGTCCTACACCAACTACACCGGTCTGCGCACAGTTGACTCCGATTTCAGTTATGTGAGCGCAGGTTATATTAATTTAAACTGTCTGATTGACGCATACGATATCTCTGTGGTAGCAACCCGTCTTGATGACGGTGTTGAGCCGAATGATTATGCAAAGCCCCTCGCCGGTTCCATTGAAATGGAAGTTCCCAAAGGCATTGTTGCCAAAGGCGATACACTGAGTATAACCGTGAAAGGCATTGATATGGAAAGCGTCAACGCAATAAGTTTCGCTTTACCATACGACCAACAGAAATGGGAGTTTGCGGGAATAGAGCCTGCAGCCGTGAAAGGTATGGAAAATCTCACCAATGACAGATTGCACAGCAATGGGGTTAAAGCCCTCTATCCCACATTCGTGAATATCGGTGACAAAGATGATGTTTCAGGAACAGAAACACTCTTTATTATCCGTTTCGTAGCCCGTCAGAAAGGAACCTTCAACTCCAAGATGCAGGATGCCGTTATAGTTGACAAAAAACTCACAACCATAAAACTCTGAGCAATAGCTGTCTGCACTTTAGGGAGGTAACACCGAGTGTGGATACACGATAACCCACAATAAAGGAGTTTCGGAGAAACGACTGTGAGGTAATGACGGTCGCATCTCCGAAGCTCTTTTTTATGCCCTCTACTCACCCCCACACTCAGCGCGTTGCGCTATCGTGTGGGGTTTTCAACAACCGAGGCTTCCCCGAAGCCACGTCCGATGATTCCGACGCCTCGTAGGTAAGCCCTCCGGGCTTCCGCCACAGCATCGCCTCTACGAGGCTCAGAGAGAGGGACGGCTTCCTGCCCCAACCTGCGCTATCGCTTGGTTGGGGTTTTCCACAGACACGCTCCTGCGGAGCTGATGCATCATGTCCCTGCATGACATACGATTCATAGGAGCACCGCAGCGCTCCTCGGGAGACGCCCCCTCTATCTGACGTGTCAGAGGTGTCAAAGAGACGTCCCCGGGAATGTTTTTATTTATCCAAAAATTATTACCTTAGCAGAAAAATATAATATATGGAACAGAAAAAGCTTTTTCTGCTTGACGCATACGCACTCATATATCGCGCTTACTATGCCTTGATAAGGTCACCGCGAATAACCACAAAGGGCTTCAACACCTCGGCTATTTTCGGTTTCTGCAATACGCTTGATGAGGTGCTGCGTAAGGAAAATCCCACACATATTGCCGTTTGCTTCGACCCTTCGGGAAAAACCTTCCGTCATGAGGCATACGCTGAATATAAGGCTCAGCGCGACAAGCAGCCGGAGGACATCACCGCTTCCGTTCCGTATATCAAGCGCATACTCGCTGCCTATAATATCCCCACTGTTGAAGTGGATGGCTATGAGGCGGACGATGTTATAGGTACCATTTCGAGACTCGCCGAAAAGGAGGGCTTCATAACCTACATGATGACTCCTGACAAGGATTATGGTCAGCTGGTTACCGACAAGGTGTTCATGTACCGCCCCTCGATTCGAGGAGAGGGCTTTGAGATCAGAGGCCCGAAAGAAATCTGCGCCAAATACCTTATCGACACACCCGAGCAAGTCATTGATATGCTGGCTCTGGAAGGTGATGCCAGTGACAATATTCCCGGCTGCCCCGGAGTAGGAGAAAAGACCGCAGCCAAGCTGATAAGCGCATGGGGCAGTGTGGAGAATCTTCTTAACCACACCGAAGATATAAAAGGTGCGCTTCAGCAAAAGATTATTGATAATGCTGAAAATATCCGGTTCTCGAAATTTTTGGCGACAATCAAAACAGATGTGCCAATCGGCGATATCACCCCGGACTCACTCGTAAGAAAGAGCATCAATGTGGATGCGCTTGCCGAGATTTATAAAGAACTTGAATTCCGTACCTTCCTCAATCGTCTCGGGGTGAGTCATACTCCTGCACCCAAAGCCGCTCCCGCTGAGGGTGAGATGGGAAGCCTTTTTGACTTTCCTGATGCGGAAGATACAAAGCCTGCCGCCTCTATTGAGTCACAAGCTCATGACTACAAATCGGTTACGACTCCCGCTGAAGTTGCGGACTGTGTGAAATCTTTCCTGAACTCCGACAAGATAGCCATAGCGGTCAATGCCCCCGGTGATTCCGCAATGAGCGCGCATATTGACGGTATTGCCATAAGCGATACCAACGGTAACGCCACCTATATAGTATTCCCTGATGACAGAACCGAGCGGGAGGAGATTGCGGTGGCATTGCAGCCGCTTTTAGACAAAATTCCGCTGATAATCAGCCATAATGTGAAGCGGGAGATTATTATTTTGCGCCGCGAGAATATCTGGATTTCAGATAATTACTACGACACTTCCGTTGCTCACTATCTGATAGACCCGGAAATGAAGCATGATCTGCCGTTTGTTGCCGCCAAATATCTCAATTACTCTATCATTGAGCAGGAAATCACAACGCCGAAGGCTAAACCGAAAGTTTTATCAAGAGAGGAAGCGGCTATTCGGTTCGGTGAAATATCCGATATAACTCTTCAGCTTTATTCCATCCTGTCGGAAACAATAAAAGAGCAGGGTCTCGAACCGCTTCTCACCAATATTGAGATGCCGCTCGTCAGAGTGCTTGCAGATATGGAATGGAACGGCGTGAGAATAGATGTGAAGGAGCTTTCACGTCTTGAGCGAGACTTTACCGCACGGCTTAACGAAATGCAGAGCAGCATTTTTGAACTTGCCGGCGGGTCGTTCAACATCAGCTCACCAATGCAGGTGGGAGAGGTACTGTTTGAAAGACTGAAAATTGACAGCAATGCCAAACGCACCAAAAAAGGAGGCTATTCAACTACCGAGGAGATTCTTGAAAAGTTGCGCCCAAACAATCCTATCGTTGACCTGATTCTTAAATACCGCGCTCTCAAAAAATTAGTAACCACTTATGTGAGCGCACTACCCGCGATGGTCAACCCAATTACAGGCAAGATACACACCTCTTTCAATCAAACCGTTACCGCAACAGGACGAATATCTTCAACGAATCCTAACCTCCAGAATATTCCTATACGTTCAGATGACGGCAGGGAAATTAGGCGTGCATTCATTGCCGACCCCGGAGACCTGATAATGAGTGCCGACTACTCTCAGATAGAACTCAGGCTGATGGCTGTTATGAGCGGTGACAAGGATATGATTGAGGCATTCCTCTCCGGCGAAGATATTCATCGCGCAACTGCCGCAAAAATCTATCACGAAACCATAGAGGATGTCACCGACACTCAGCGTCGCAATGCCAAGACAGCCAATTTCGGCATAATCTACGGTATTTCGGCTTTCGGTTTATCGGAAAGATTAGGCATATCCCGCGCTGAGGCTAAAGAGCTTATCGACGGATATTTCCGCTCATACCCCCGAATCAAGGATTTTATGAACAGCAGCATAGAGCAGGCGAGAGAGAAAGGGTATGTTACCACAGTGAAGGGGAGAAAAAGAATGCTCCCGGACATAAGCAGCCGCAGCTCCGTTGTGAGAGGATATGCGGAGCGTAATGCCATTAACGCACCTATACAAGGCTCGTCGGCAGATATTATCAAGCTCGCTATGGTGGAAATTGACCGGCACATAAATGAAGCCGGACTTGAATCCAAGATGATTCTACAGGTGCATGACGAACTGGTGTTCAACGTAAAACCGGAGGAACTGCCGCTGCTGCAAAAGATTGTGACAACCGACATGGAAGGAGCATTCTCGGCAGCGGTGCCTCTGACTGTGTCAAGTGGCACCGGAATAAACTGGCTTGAGGCACACTGATGAGCAAACGTGTTGACATAGCGGTTATCGGAGCCGGCAACAGAGGCTGTAAATATCTGACACTTCTTGCTCAGATGCAGGAACTTGTCAATATCACGGCTATAGTTGAACCGGACAGACTACGCGCGGCTAATGCCTCCAAACTATTGCGTAGGGTTTCAGATATAGAGCCGCAAATCTTCAGCTCTTGCGAGGAGATGCTTGAAAAAACCGTTCCTGAGGCGGCTATCATAGCCACCCCTGAGCAGGAGCACTTCGCGCAGGCAATGATTTTGCTTGATAAAGGTGTCAACATTCTCATAGAAAAGCCTATGGCTGTGACTATAGAGCAATGCGAGCAGATAGCAGAAAAAGCTAAGAAGGCTGGATTGGTTGCGGGAGTTTGCCACATTTTGCGATATCATCCTTATTTTGAGGCTCTTCTCCGACTGGCTACAGACGGCTCTCTGGGAGAGGTAGTGAGCGTTACTCACAGATTGGGTGTGGGCATCGACCGTGCAACACACACATTCGTGCGTGGCCCCTGGGGAACACCTGAGCTCACCTCTCCTATGATTCTGTCAAAAGGTTGCCATGACCTGGATATTATCGCTGCGATAACAGGCAGCAAAGCACTTAAAGTACATTCTGTTGGCGGGAGACACTTCTTCACTAATGAAAACCGCCCGGCTCAAGCAGCCGACAGATGCGTAAACTGCCCTATTGAAAAAGGATGCAGGTTTTCAGCGGTTGATTTGTATATGCGCAGAAAAGAATGGATTTCAGGCTTTATTCCGGAGGAAGGAGAAACAGCTGAAGCCGTGATAAAGCGTCAGCTCAAAAGCGGTGAATATGGTAAATGTGTGTTTGCTTGCGACAACACGGCTGTTGACCGTCAGATTGTGACGGCATCGTTTGAAAACGGCGCTGTTGCCACTTTTACCATGAATCTTTTCACAGCAGATGATTATCGTGACACCCACATATCACTCACCGGAGGGGAAATTCACGGCGATGGCAAAAAAATTGAGATAATACCCTTGCGGGGGGAGAGAACCGTGTTGGACTTTTCCGATTTAGCTTCCGAACCCTATCACGCAGGCGCAGATAGAGCTGTACTCGTTGATTTTATCTCGGCAATAACTGACCCTGAACACAAGATGCGCACTTCAATAGATGAGGTGATTGAAAGCCATAGAATCTGCCTGCTCGCATCGGTGTGAATTAAACAACAACTTCAAATCGCTTTCCCTCTGGTCTGAAAGTCAATCCGTTCCGGTCAAAATATCTATTGAATTCCCCGTTGTCGCTCAAGGACGCAGGAGTGCCGATAGTCAACCCCTTTTCGCGGTCAAGGAGCCATATCTTGTCAGAGGTTTGCAATGCGATATCCAGATCATGGGTTGACTGAAATATCATCTTGTCCTTGTCATGTGCAAGTTCGGCAAGAAGCCTCATCAAATCTGCTTTGCTCGGATAGTCGAGGTATGCAGACGGCTCATCAAGAATTATCACGGGTGTGCACTGAGCCAGAGCCTTGGCTATCATTGTTTTCTGCCTCTCACCGTCACTTATTGAGTTCATCATTTTATTTTGAAGGGCGGTTATGCCGACAAGCTCCATCGCCTCTTCAACCAGCGTGCGGTCCTCTGCGCTTAGCCTACCCCAGAACCCGGTATATGGACTGCGACCCATCTCCACGACCTGCCTGACTGACACATTATTCAACTGAACCCTGTCGGTGAGCACAACACCTATGATTTTGGAAAGATCTCCCTCGGAATAATCACTAATAGATCTGCCGAAAACCATTACTTCACCGGTAAGCGCCGGCTGAAACCCGCAAAGAGTGCGAAGCAAGGTTGATTTACCTGCTCCATTCTGCCCCAACAGGCATGTGAGTTCTCCGCTATGCAGCGATGCATCGATGCCGGAAATAACTGCCGCGTCACCACGCCGATCCTTGTAGCCTACACTCAGATTTTTAAGTTCTATCACCGGATGATTTTGCATAATAACACCATAAATGATACTGATCGGGGCAAAAATAAATATTCCCGCAGTATATCCCAATTTTTTTTGTACTTTTGCGCTTTCAAATTTATTTCACAGCTGTGGATACCAAGTATATTTTTGTTACCGGCGGAGTGGTTTCATCACTCGGAAAAGGAATTATTTCCGCATCACTGGCTTGTCTGCTTAAAGCACGTGGATATCGTGTCACCATCCAGAAGTTTGACCCGTATATCAATATTGACCCCGGAACGCTCAACCCGTATGAACACGGAGAGTGTTACGTTACGGTTGACGGGCATGAAGCCGACCTGGATCTCGGGCATTATGAACGATTCACAAATGTCAACACCACCAAGGCAAACAATGTTACCACCGGCAGAATATACCAGAGCGTGATTGACAAAGAGCGCCGCGGTGACTACCTCGGCAAGACCGTGCAGATAATACCCCATATCACTGATGAGATAAAACGCAACATAATGCTGCTCGGCAACACCGGCAATTTCGACTTCATCATCACCGAAATAGGAGGTACAATAGGCGACATCGAATCGCTTCCATTTATTGAAAGCGTGCGCCAGCTGAGGTGGGAACTCGGTCAGGACAGCCTATGCATCCACCTCACTTATGTGCCTTATCTCCATGCCGCAAAGGAGCTTAAAACCAAGCCCACACAACACTCTGTCAAGCTCCTTCAGGAAGCCGGAGTGCAGCCGGACATTCTCGTTCTACGCACAGAACAGGAAATACCGGCAGACATGAGACACAAGATCGCCCGGTTCTGCAATGTGTCACCCGATGCCGTGGTGCAGTCGATAGACTGCTCATCCATTTATGAAGTGCCCGTTATGATGCACACACAGCACCTTGACGAGATTGTTCTCCGCAAAACAGGCATAACTCCTGAAGGTGAGCCGCACATGGAGCCTTGGATGCAGTTCCTTGAGAAAATGCACAATGCTACCGAGGTGGTTAATATAGCTCTCGTCGGCAAATACGTTGAGCTTCAGGATGCCTACAAATCTATTAACGAGGCATTGTTTCATGCAGCTACCCACTGCGACCACAAGCTAAACCTCACCAGCATACATAGCGAGAAAATCACAACCGACAATGTTGCCGAACTCCTCAGCGGCATGGACGGAGTGATAGTTGCCCCCGGATTCGGTCAGAGAGGTGTTGACGGCAAACTCACCGCTCTCGAATGGTGCCGAAACAACGATGTGCCCACATTTGGCATCTGCCTCGGAATGCAATGCATGGTTATCGAATTTGCCAGAAACGTTCTCGGACTCTCAGACGCCAACAGCACGGAAATGAACCCCTCCGCCAAAGACAATGTGATTGACCTTATGGAGGAGCAGAAAAACCTCAGCAACCTCGGCGGCACAATGCGACTGGGAGCCTATGACTGCCGCCTCACCCCAGGCTCTACCGCTGCCAAGGCTTACGGCACAACCGACATTAAAGAGCGTCACCGCCACAGATTCGAGTTCAACAATGACTACCGCAAACGCTTTGAAGACGCCGGAATGATATGCGTAGGAGAAAATCCGGCAGCACACCTTGTCGAGGTAGTGGAAATTCCCGGAAAACGCTGGTGGGTCGGCACCCAATATCATCCCGAATACTCAAGCACCGTGCTCAACCCCCACCCGCTTTTCAACTCATTTATAAAAGCCGCCATAGCTTACAAAGAAGAAAAAGCAATGGAAAAATTCGCAGAAAACAAGAACTAAATATAATATGGATAAAAATACACTCACCGGAGTGCTCCTGATGGGAGCCGTCATACTCGGATTCATGTGGCTCAACAAGCCATCCCAGGAAGAAATAGAGCGACAGAGAGAACAAGCCGAAGAGCAGGCACGCATGGCACAGCAGGCTGCTGAAAATCAGCCCGTCCTGACCATAGACAGCGTTAGTGACCTCGAAAAAGCCCAGATCGCATCTACAATTCAGCAACTCGGCACACTTGACACCGTAACCGGCACACGCACCCTGCAGATGCCGGACGCAACACTCACCCTCACCAAAGACGGTGTTACCGGAGGAACAGTAACCACACCCGCAGCACAAGTACCTGTTGCCGACATACTCAACGCCTCTTACGGAAACCTCAGCACAGAAACAGCATCAAAAGCAGTAACCACACTCCGGCAGGCACTCGCATCTGCAGCACGCTACAAAGGATTCGCCAAATACCTCACCGGCACCGACACCACAGTAGAGCTCAAAAACAACGACCTCACCATCGGAGTGTCAACCCACGGAGGTGTAATCTCATCAGCAGTGCTCAACCACTACAACAGATACGACTCAACAGCAGTCAACCTCATGGACAGTAACGTTGACTCATACAGCTTCACACTACAGACACCCACACAACGCTTCCTCACCTCAGAATTCTACTTTACCCCTACCGAAGTAAGCGACTCAACAGTCACCATGCAGCTCAACCTCGGTGACGGAGCAACATGGGCGATACGCTACTCCCTCCCCTCACAAGGCTACACAGTGAGAATGGAAATACTCCAGAACGGAATGCAGGCAGTAATACCCCAGAGCGCCGCCGAAATGGAATTCAACTGGCACCAGAAAATGGCGCGAAACGAAGCCGGAAAAGTGTTTGAAGAGCGCAACTCAGCCCTATACTACATGTTTGTCAACGGCGATGTAGAACACCTCAAAGAAAACAGCACCGACACCAAAGACGTTAAAGAACGAATCAAATGGATCGGCTACAAAAACCAATTCTTCACCGCACTCCTCGTTGCCGACCAAAACTTCGTTTCAGCCGACTTCAACAGCGAAGTCCTTGAAAACAACCCCGGCTACCTCAAGCAGATGACCACCGAAGCAACCCTCGAATACTCATCAGCAAACCCCGCACCCGCAGCATTCACCTTCTTCTTCGGACCCAACTCCTACCCCCTCCTCAGCGACCTCCAGGACGAAATCGCACCCGGACAGAACCTCCACCTCACAAACCTCATACCCCTCGGATGGGCACTCTTCAGATGGATCAACACCCTCATAGTCATCCCCGTATTTGACCTCCTCGGCAAATACATCACCAACTACGGCATCATTATCCTAATCCTCACCATCTTCATCAAAATAATACTCTTCCCATTCACCTACAAAAGCTACATGAGCCAGGCGAAAATGAGAGTGCTCGCCCCGGAAATCAAAGAAATAAACGAAAAATACCCCGGCAACGAAAACGCAATGAAACGCCAGCAGGAAACAATGGCGCTCTACTCCCGCGCAGGAGCAAGCCCATTCTCAGGCTGCCTACCCATGCTCCTCCAGCTTCCCATACTCATTGCCATGTTCAACTTCTTCCCATCCGCAATCGAGCTCCGCGGCGAGCCATTCCTCTGGGCTAAAGACCTCTCCGCCCCCGATGCAATCATATCCTGGACAACAAACATACCCCTCATATCATCAACATTCGGCAACCACATCAGCCTCTTCTGCCTACTCATGACAGTGGTAAACATAATCTACACCAAAATAAACATGCAGAGCCAGCCCGGAGGCAACTCAATGCCCGGAATGAAATGGATGATGTACCTCATGCCCCTGATGTTCCTCGTATTCTTCAACAACTACGCATCAGGCCTCAGCTACTACTACTTCCTCTCACTCCTCATCACCATAGCCCAGACCTTCGTATTCCGCAAAGTAGTTGACGAAGAAAAAGTGCGCGCAACAATGAAAGAAAACGCACGCAAACCCAAAAAGAAAAGCGGATTCATGGCACGCCTCGAAGAAGCACAGCGCAAACAGCAGGCAATGCTCCGCGAGCAAGAAAAACAGCGCGCAAAAAACCGCAGATAACCCACACCCAACAATACAACACAAAAAGAGGCGCTTGGTAGCGCCTCTTTTTTCTTATCCCCCCAAAATAAAAAAACACACACATATTTGGAAAAAACAAACGCAAACCCTACTTTTGTGAAAACCATATAACCACCTCCCGAGAAAACGGCTCCAAAGACAAGCCGAAGGCACCCGGGACATAAACAAATGGAAACCACGAGCTCAGCCGAGCCAACTATTCCACAAACCCGCGCAACTGCCTGGCAATCACCCGAAAACACAGCCAAGCAGGACTCAGACTATTACATAGACAGCCCAACAGACCCATCACAATGGTTCGCCATGCGAGACCTCAAGCGCCCAAACGCCAAAACCCACGCATGGCAACTCCTCACCCAGAAAGGCTTCACCGTCTTCACTCCCCTCAAATGGGTCACGGAAACAGTAAGAGGCAAAAAAACACGCCGCCAGGTACCCTTCATAACCG
>JAIDQW010000434.1 GCA_029062075.1 Paramuribaculum sp. | reverse complement strand
GCCTAAGAGCGAGCAGGAGGATTTCAAGACCATGACCACAGGAGAGTTCGGAGGAATCGGTTCTTACATAATGCAGCGAAACGGCAATGTTTATATTTCCGGTCCGCAGAAAGACACCCCAGCTAACAAAGCCGGGCTTCTTGCCGGAGACCTCATAATCTCTGTTGATGGAGACACCGTCCTTGGAAAAACAAGCACATTCGTTACCGAAAAGCTAAAAGGCACACCGGGCTCCACCTTACGCCTCAAGGTTAAACGTCCATACGTTCAGGATTCAATTCTTGAATTCGACATAACCCGCGCCAAAATTAAAATTCCCTCCGTGCCATATTACGGAGTTGAGCGGGGCGATATAGGCTATATTGCTCTTACCGGATTCAGCGAATCAACTGCTGACGAAATGAAAAAGGCTATGACGGAGCTAACCTCCAACAAAGATGTCAAGGCTATTGTGCTCGATTTGCGAGGCAATGTTGGCGGACTTCTTGAAAGTGCCGTAAATGTGGTGAGCAACTTTGTCCCAAAAGGGACCAAAGTCCTTAGCACCAAAGGCAAAGGATTGCTCAACGAGAAGGTATATAAAACTACTGTTGCTCCGACAAGCACAACAATCCCTGTTGTTGTGCTTATTGATGGCGAAACAGCATCGTCATCTGAAATTACTGCCGGAGCACTTCAAGATCTTGACAGAGCGGTTATTGTTGGAAATCGTTCATACGGTAAGGGACTTGTTCAGACCACCCGGGACCTCCCTTATGAAGGACTTCTCAAAGTCACGATGGCTAAATACTACACTCCCAGCGGCAGACTTATCCAGGCTATTGACTACAGTCACAGAAATCCCGACGGTTCGGTCAGCCGTATTCCGGACAGTCTCACAAACACCTTCACTACCGCTCACGGCAGAATAGTGCGCGATGGCGGCGGTATCACTCCGGATGTAGAGGTCACCTATCAGCCTTTGAGCAGAATCACCTATAATATAATGCGAGATTTCTGGGCATTTGATTTTGCTAATAAGTACAGAGCTACTCACCCGCAGGCACCGGATTTTGACAATTTTACCATTACCGACTCGATTTACAATGAGTTCAAAGCGTTTATCGATCCCGATAAGTTTGAGTATGACCGAGTGTGCGAAACCCTGCTTTCACGCCTTAAAGATGCTGCAAAAGTTGAGGGCTACAGCGGGGAC
>JAIDQW010000433.1 GCA_029062075.1 Paramuribaculum sp. | reverse complement strand
ACAAGGCTATTCGTCGGCAGCGTCATATGTGTATAAGACACAGGAATGATCCGTTTGTGAATTCCCCGGACCTTGCTGGTCTTGAAGTTTTCAAAGATACTCTCGGTTCGGCTGAGAATATCAGACTTGTAGCGGAGTTTTACCTTAAAAGAGGATATCACAAGGAAGCTTTGGCGCATTTCAACTCACTGTTGGAGAATACTCCGGATGATTACCAATTGCTGCAGAAAGCGGGGTATTGCTACGCGGCTTTTGGAGAAGTTGAAAAGGCTGTGGAGATGTATTCCCGCAGTGAGCTTCTGGCACCGGATAGTCTGTGGACTCTTAAACGGCTTGCAGCATCATACAGGTTGTTAGGTAATCACTCCAAGGCACTTGAATATTATCGCAAGGTTGAAGTCAAGCGTCCTGATGATTTGAATATCGCTTACGCGATAGGTCATTGCCTTATGGAAATGGGAGCTATAAAAGATGCCTTGAAAATGTTCTATAAGGTTGAATATCTTGCACCGGATTCGTCAAAAGCTCTACGTCCCGTAGCGTGGTGCAATTTCCTGACAGGTGATTATGATAAATCTGCTCAGTATTTTTATAAAATACTATCTGAAAATCCGGTAGCTTCCGATTATCTGAATTTAGGGCATCTGTCTCTTGCTACGGGAAAATATAACGATGCTCTTGAAAATTATAAAAAATGCATAAGTCTATCCTCATCCGAGGATTTCCAGAGTATGATGGCAGGTGATTTGAAGGTGCTTGATAGTACCGGAGTTGACAATGTAATTCGTGAAATCGTGGTTGATAAAGCTTTATCCTCCAATTGAATATATTATTAATATGGAAATGAATCCTTTATATAATGATTTTAGGGGCAGATATGCCGAAGTACCGTTCAGCAAAATAAAAACCGAGCATTTTGAGCCGGCTATTGAACGAGGGGTAAAGCTCGCCAAAGATGAAATAGAAACTATATGCTCAAACCCTCAAACGCCTGATTTTAAGAATACGATTGTGGCTTTTGAAAAGGTAGGAAAGGACCTGGACAGGGTTTTGAATGTGTTCTATCCGCTCAATTCTGCTCTTTCAGATGATGATTTGATGGAAATATCTTTGAAAGTTGCTCCAATGCTTTCTGAGTATTCAACATCGATTACTCTTAATGAAACGCTTTGGGAGAGAATAAGATATGTATATGACCACCGTGAAGCATATAACCTTGACGGCGAGGATAAAATGCTCCTGACTGAGATTTACGACTCTTTCAGGAGAAGCGGTGCCCTTCTTGATGAGAAAGGGCGTGAACAGCTTAAAAAAATTATTGCGGAGCTTACTGAGTTGACAACGGTTTTCGGGCAGAATGTTCTCAAAGAGCTTAAAACATATAAAATCTATCTGGATAAGGATGATACTGAAGGCTTACCGCAGAGGATTATAGACCAGGCTGCTGATGAGGCGGCTAAGGATGGACAGGCTGGAAGATACCTTTTTAATCTATCTCAGCCGGTGTATATGGCTGTGATGAAGTACTGTAAGAGTCGCGATGTAAGGGAGAAGTTCTATAAACTATATACCGGCAGAAATATTTCGGGTGAGTTTTCTAACACAGACATTGTTCTGAGAATCGCTGAACTGCGACTGGAAAAGGCTCGGCTTCTTGGCTATGAAACTTATGCAGATCTTAAACTCAGTCACACAATGGCTAAAACCAAGGCAAATGTATTCAATCTTCTTGATAGTCTTGCAGATGCCTATCGTCCGGCTCAGTTGAAAGAGTTCGCGGAACTTAATGATTTCGCAAGAGAAAAAGGTATTCTGCCAGATGATATGAAGCCATGGGATTATAGTTTTGTAGCCAATAAGCTTAAGGAAGCAAAGTATAATTGCGATGAGGAGTTGTTCCGTCCATATTTTCCGCTTGATTCAGTAATAAAAGGTGTGTTCGGTCTGGCAGAGCGTCTTTACGGTATTTCATTTGAAAAGGTGAATATAGATGTTTATCATCCTGATGTTGAGGTGTATGAGGTAAAGGATAGTGACGGCACTTATCTTGGGCTACTTTATACCGATTTCTTCCCCCGTGATAATAAGCGTCCGGGTGCGTGGATGACAGATTTCGGAGGATTGCGTTTTGATGATGACGGTAAGGAGCAGCGTCCACATGTGTCAATTGTGATGAATTTTACAAAACCTCATGGAAATTCACCTTCCTTGCTGTCAACGTCAGAGGTTGAAACTTTTCTACACGAATTCGGGCATGCACTTCATGGGTTGTTGACCAAAACCCGCTATGCTTCATTGTCAGGCACTAATGTGTATCGTGACTTTGTGGAATTACCGTCACAGTTCAACGAGAATTTCCTCACCGAGAAGGAATTCCTCGACAGCTTCGCACGC
>JAIDQW010000432.1 GCA_029062075.1 Paramuribaculum sp. | reverse complement strand
TAGGTGTTACCGGGTATCTAATAGGAAGAAATGCTGTGAAACATCTTCGTAAAGACGTGGAAAACGTGATAAAAGTAGATCAACAGTTATTGAAATTGATAATAAATAATTCAAATGATGAACAATAATATTAAACTTGATTCAATAGAGGACGCGATAGAGGATTTCCGTAACGGCAAATTTGTTATTGTGGTTGATGATGAGGACCGCGAGAATGAAGGTGACTTGATAATGGCTGCCGAGAAAGTTACTCCGGAAGCGGTGAATTTCATGGTAACCAATGCCCGTGGAGAACTTTGCGCACCAGTTACTCTGTCACGCTGTCGTGAACTGGAGCTCACTCATCAGGTTCAAGATAATACATCTATGCTCGGCACACCTTTTACCATAACAATAGATAAGCTCGAGGGATGCACAACCGGAGTCTCCGCTGCCGACAGGGCGGCTACCATAAGGGCGCTTGCTGATCCCACTTCCGTGCCTTCAACTTTTGGAAGACCGGGACACGTCCATCCGCTTTATGCTCAGGATGAAGGGGTGTTGCGCAGACCGGGTCACACTGAAGCCGGCATAGATTTGGCGAGACTCGCAGGAATGACTCCTGCTGCAACATTGATAGAAATTCTCAACGAGGACGGTACAATGGCGAGATTGCCACAACTGCGAAAAAAAGCAGATGAGTGGGGTCTCAAGCTAATATCCATAAGAGACCTCATTGCTTACCGGTTGAAAAATGAATCAACAGTTGAACAAGGTGAGGAAGTTGATATGCCTACTGAACATGGACATTTTCACCTTATCCCATTTAGAGAGATTTCTACAGGTAGAGAACATATTGCATTAATAAAAGGAGATGTAGGTAATGGTGAACCTGTTTTGGTAAGAGTACACTCATCTTGTGCAACTGGCGATATCTTTGGCTCCAGGCGTTGTGATTGCGGTGATCAGCTCCACAAGTCTATGGAAATGATTGAAAAGGAGGGTAGAGGTGTTGTTCTTTATCTCAATCAGGAAGGTCGTGGCATAGGTCTTATGGATAAAATCAAGGCTTATAAACTTCAGGAGGAAGGACTTGACACTGTTGATGCAAATCTGCATCTCGGACATAAGGCAGATGAAAGAGACTATGGTGTAGGAGCTCAGATTTTGCATAAACTTGGCATCAGTGATATGCGTCTCATGACCAATAATCCGGTAAAGAGAATAGGATTGGAGGGATATGGATTAAAAGTTGTAGAGAATGTACCAATTGAGGTTGCGCCTAACGAATACAACAAATTTTATATGCATACTAAGAAAACAAGGATGGGTCATCATCTTGATAAAGTAGATTAATTCAAGTTATGAAAGTTTTACTTAGATTATTAGCGTTAACTGTTATCATTACTGTAGTGGGCTGCTCGTCTAATCTAAATGAGAGCCCTGAAGTTATGTCTGCACTTGATAAAGCAGGGAATAACCGGAGCGAATTGGAAAAGGTGTTGAGACACTACTCAAAAGAGCCAGAAAAACTTGAGGCGGCGAGATGGTTAATACTAAATATGCATTCACACTATAGTGTTGAAGGTGATGAGATTGATTCACTTGAAAAGGTATATGAACCGTTGCTTGGCTACAAAGTGAATTTCGGACTAGAAAGGGAAACCATTGAAAAATGGAATAAATATCCTTTCTATACCCTATTGAGGAAAGATGACATTAGAAGTGTTAAAGCTGATTTCCTTATTGATAATATTGATAGGGCGTACGATGACTGGAAAAATTTACCATGGAACAATAACCTGTCCTTTGATGAGTTTTGTGAATTGCTCCTTCCTTATAATATAGGGGATGCGAGAATCAGGAGCTGGCGTAAAACTTATGCAGATCACTACCGTCCCAAACTTGACTCAATTTATCAAGGGGATGACGCTGTAGAAGCGGCTAAACATCTGTGTCGAATAGTCACATCCGAAGGGTGGAAATATAATGATGAGTTAATAACTCCTCATAGAGATGCAGTTACACTTTTCAATCATCGTGTGGGATGTAACAGGGATTACATTGACATGATGACTTATGTTATGAGGTCGTGCGGATTACCGGTTGCTATTGATCAACTGCTTATTTCACCTGAAAGTAAGAATTCTCATCGTTGGGTTGTAGTAAAGGATAATCAAACAGGACGATATATACCTTTTGGGACCGATTCAATGGAACCGGATAGAGATAATCCTCCGAGAGATAAAAGAAAAAAGGGTAAGGTTTACAGAGTCACTTTTGGCGAGCAGAAAAGCCATGAGGAAAAGTTTATTAATATTCGTTCTTTGCCATTGAAAATTACCCAACCGTTTCTTAGAGATGTAACTGACGAGTATTTCGCTCCTGATTCGGCTACAGTGCCGGTATATACAGATAAGAAAAATGTTTATCTGGCATTGCCTGTGTTGGAAGAGTGGCTGCCTATAGATGCAGGGAAAATTAGAAATGATTCTGTAACTTTCAAAAATTTTGAGGGCGGAGTCTTTTATGTACCGGTTGTGGTGAATAACAGTGTTTTTGAGGCGTGTGGCTATCCGTTTTATTTGGATCACAAATTTGAAACGCACATTCTTAAACCCGACACTATCCATAAGAAAAAAATTGTTATGGAAAGAACCATGCCTTTGCGTAATACCTTCGCACGGTATCTCAGCGATTTTGTCATTGGTGCAGTGATAGAAGGGTCGGAAGATGAAAAATTCACCTCTCCTGATACATTGATGGTTATTGAAGATACTCTCTTTAAGAGAAGACAGAAATTTGTAACTCCATTTCCAAATAAAGAATATTCTTACCTGCGTTACAGTGCTCCACCGGATCATTTCGTAATGATTGGGGAGTTGGAACTTTATTCAGATAGAGATACAAAAAATAAACTCACTTACTCGGTTACTGACAAATTAGTTGACAGATCGCGTTCTTTCAATCTATATGATGATAATCTGGCACAGGCATTCACAATTCCTCAGCCGGGAGCTAAGTTTCACATGAAGCTTGATAAGAAAAGTACTGTAGGTTCAATAAGATTTACAGCGAGAAACGATGGAAATTTCCCGATTCCGGGTCACAATTATGAATTATTCTATCAGGATGGTTCTAATGGTTGGAAATCAGTTGGACAGTGTACCGCCTCAAAGGACTATTTGATCGAATTCAATGTTCCGAACAACGCTCTGCTTAAATTAGTGGACCTGAGTTCGTTTGGAAGCGAAAGAAGCCACAAGCAGGTGTTTACGGTAATAAACGGAAAAATATTTTACTCGCTTGACTTTGGATTTTTTAATCTGAGACCTTGATAATTTATGCAAGATAATAAACAAATACTTCTCGACAAGAGATACCTCCGTATGGCTCTTATTTGGGCTGAAAATTCTTATTGTGTCAGACGCCGTGTGGGTGCACTCATTGTAAGAGACCAGATGATTATATCTGATGGTTTTAACGGAACTCCCGCAGGATTTGAAAATATTTGTGAAGATGAAAATGGATTGACGAAGCCTTATGTGCTTCATGCTGAGGCTAATGCTATAACAAAGGTTGCTCGGAGTAATAATTCCAGCGAAGGCGCAACGCTTTATGTGACAGCTTCACCATGCCTTGAATGCTCCAAACTTATTATCCAGGCAGGAATAAAGAGAGTTGTTTTTCATGAGTTGTACCGAATGAGCGATGGAATAGATTTGCTTAAACGGGCATCTGTGGAATGTGTTCATATTCCTGATTTATCACATAAGTAAATGTTATATGAAATCAAATAAAAGAGCAGCGGTATGGATGCCTGTAATTGTTGCAGTTGCATTTGCTGCCGGATTGTTTCTAGGAGCCGGTTTGTTTCATAATGGCTCTGAATGGAGCACAAGAGTAAAAATTGGAGAGATTATGGATTTAATCTCGGAGCAATATGTGGATGAAGTTAATACTGACAGTATTCTGGAAGCCTCGATACCTGATATTCTGGCTAAACTGGACCCACACACAGTTTATATCCCGGCATCGGAACTTCAAGCTACAAATGAGGTTCTTGATGGCTCATTTGGCGGTATAGGTGTTGTATTCAGTATGCAGAACGACACCGCTACAGTCATGGAAGTTGTGTCAGGCGGACCGGCAGAGAAAGTGGGAATGCTTGAGGGTGACAGAATTGTTTCAGTCAATGATTCAGTTGTTTCATGCATCAAAATAGAAAGCGAGAACAT
>JAIDQW010000431.1 GCA_029062075.1 Paramuribaculum sp. | reverse complement strand
AAATACCGCTATAGCTATTCCTTTAAGTGCTTTTTTATTGAATCGGAATGAATATAATTTTCTCTGGACGAGGAAGTCGGTAATAATTCCAAGCACTCCATCTGCAATGACAGCCAATCCGAGACCTGTAAGCCCGTAAAAATAGTATGCAGTGCAAGCAAATACGATTTTGGCGATATTGTAAATTATTACTTCGGTCCAGATATATACTTTTTTGTTATCCTTGGCAAAAGTTACATAGCCAAGGGGATAATTGACAGCACGAAGCAGAATGCCTATTCCCATCCAGCGAATCAGCTCGGTTATCGCATCAAATTCAGGAGTGAGTAATAACTTAATAAGTATTGGCGCGGTGAGAATCATTCCGCAGACAATAGGACAAACTATGTATGTGAGAAGGGTTATCTGTCTGTTAGCGAGATCGCAGACATAAGAGTTGTCAGTGATGTTTCTTGAAAGTCTGGGTAGATAATCAACAGCCATGGCACTGAACACAATGCCTACATACTGCATGGTAATGGAATTAGCAGCTTGAAACAAGCCTACATTTTCCATATCTCCGAAAGAGCGGATAAACAAATTAATGAAGTAAATGGCTCCGGTGGTTACAAGATTACCTAAAACAAGCATCAGTCCTGTCACAATCAGTTTCTTAACAAAAGGTTTGCTTGTTGACAATTTAGCTGTACGGTTAGCCGGTTTACCACATCTTTTAAGGGTATAGGAGTAGAAGAAGTACATTGCGGCAGAGAGAATAATTATTGCCGGCACTATACCTTTTATGCCCAGAAACCAATACAATGGCACACCCAACAGAAGTCCTGAAAGTGCAGAAACAAGTGAAGCGCGTGATAATCTCTTAACCTGATGAAGTCCCTGAAGAACAGATAGTTTACCGGCTGCTGCAATGGAGAAAAAAAGGGACAGCGAGAGTGCCATGAATTGTACCGTTGCTGAATAGTTTCCAAATGTAATGCGGCTCAGTAGAGGTGAGAAGGCGAAGCAAAGCAACGCACCAAAAAATGCCGTTAAGAATATAAGCCTTATAGACAGTGCGATATTGCCTGATAGTTTCGCCTCGTTAGAGTGACTTGACGAAATCTCCTTAACAATGGCGAGGTTAAGACCCAGAGAGCCGAAAATCTGAACGGTGTTTATTGCAGAATTATACAAAGTGTTAATTCCCATGCCTTCCGGACCGAGGAACATAGCAACAAATTTTCCACGGATAACGGAAATCAGCACTTGGAATATCTGCACTCCGCCAAAGAGTGATATTCCTTTGAGCAGGCTCTTATCGCTATTGTCTATCTTCTCCTCCATCAATATTCGGGGCGCCAATTATTGATAAGTGTTACTACATATTCAACTTCCTCATTTGTCAACACAGGGGAAACTGGTAATGAAAGCTCTGAGTTGTGAATGTATTCGGTGACAGGGAGTGATAAAGATTGGCACTGAGGCATGGCTTTCTGTTTATGTGGTGGCACCGGGTAGTGTATGAGAGTCTGAACTCCATTTTTTTCAAGATACTTCTGCAGTTTGTCCCGCTCCGTAGTTAAAACCGGGAACAGGTGATAAACATTCTGTCCTTCGGGAGCCCTGGTCGGAAGAGTAACAGCCGGATTGGTTATACCACGGTAATATATATTTGCAATCTCAACTCTTCTGCTGTTTTCGGCATCAAGATGTTTGAGTTTGGCAGAAAGTATTGCTGCCTGCATCTCATCGAGACGGGAGTTTCTGCCTATATAATCAAAAATATATTTTTTTGAGGAACCATAGTTTGCCAAAGCTCGTATTGTACGCGCAAGCTCGGAGTCGTTTGTAGTAATTGCGCCACCGTCTCCAAGTGCTCCGAGGTTTTTACCGGGGTAAAAACTGTGAGCGGCAGCGTTTCCGAGACTGCCTGTTCGTGCGGCTCCAAATTTGCAACCATGAGCCTGGGCATTGTCCTCGATAAGCAAGAGGTTATTCAGTGCACATATATCAGCTATTTCCTGAGAAAAGGCGCATCTGCCATAGAGGTGCACAATCAGCACGGCTATTGTTTTCTCAGTGATAGATTTTCTAATTTCTTCAGAAGAAACCTGCAAGGTTAGCGCATCCGGCTCTACAAGTACCGGTATCAGTCCGGCTTGTATCACAGCATTTACAGTTGCAATGTATGTATTTGCCGGGACAATCACCTCGTCTCCGGGTGCGAGTTTGCCGAGCTCAATATATGCTCTGAGAATCAGATAAATGGCATCTAATCCGTTTCCGCAACTTACAGTATGTCCTGTTCCGATAAAATTTGCGTACAGTTTTTCAAAATTATGGTTTTCCTCACCCAGAATATATTGTCCGGACTTTACAACTCTACGCACAGCTTCATCTATTTCTAACGAATGGAGCTGATTAATTTTTTTGAGGTCGAGGAATTTAATCATTTGTGGGTGTGGATTTACTTATGTCCAAAAATTCAGAGTAATCGCTGATGTAGTCGTCAGGATTAAAAAGTTCTGAAGCGATAACCATACAAACAGCGTTATTCGTAAAAGAGTGCAGGGTATGCCATATTCCCACAGGAGCCTCAACCGGTTGTAGGGGTGAGGTCAGAGTAACAGATTTTTTTGTTTTGGCGTTGTCAAGCTCAACATCAAATTTTCCGTTGAGTGTAAATATCAGCTGAGAAGTTGTAAGGTGTGCATGACTGCCTCGGCTTTTACCTTCGGGAATTTCCGACATGAAATATACCCTTCGTGCCCTAAATTGTAATTTTAAGGGGGTTAATGACTTTATGGGCTTTTCGCTCAGAATGAGCAGAGTTGATCCGGATGAAACCTTGAGTGATAAACCGGTATTACAATCAGCCAGAACTCCTTCACCAATACCATGGAAATGCATGGTCCCGTCAATGGTAAGGCTGCCTACAGGAGTCATTAAAAAAGTTTTTCCGGGAAGATATATTTTTTCCGGGACCGATGCCGAATCTATAAGATAGACTTTGCTAATTTCAAAAGGGAGATGTGCAATTTCCTCAACAAAGGTGAGTTTGCCTCTGTTGTCAACAAATTCCGGAAGTTGAAACTGTTCAGTCATCTTCAAAAATACCGAAAAGACTGTGCCAATGACATTGGCACAGTCTTAAAACGGAATATTTAGTGAAAAATTATGCTTTGTAGGCATTAATCTGCTCGGGCTTGAAGTTTGCGATGAAGTCAGCATGTTTTGTGACTTCAGCCTGAGCGAGTTTAGCATACACCTCAGCAGAATGGGTGAAAGAGTCGTTGCGAGTAGCATCGCTAAGAAGGAGATAGCTCATGATAATAACTCCAGCCATCTCAACGAGGCGACGAGCCATGAAGTCAGAGAATGCATTGTCGTTAGCTTCAATAACAGACTTAACAGCCTCTTCATAGCGAGCAGTCATAGCAACGAGTGCATCTTTGACCCATTTGAGTTCGGGCTTAACTTCCTTAGCTTCATATTCTTTGATAATGCTGAGGTAAGTGCCGGTGGTGACGTGGCGAATCGCGGCTACAACCTGGAGCTGTGTAGTGCCCTCGTAGATAGAGGTGATACGTGCGTCGCGGTAGATACGCTCGCAAGCATAATCTTTCATGAAGCCGCTACCACCATGAATCTGGATACAGTCATAGGTGTTCTGGTTGCAGTATTCGCTACCCATTCCTTTAACGAGGGGGGTGCAAGCATCAGCGAGTTTGCTGTAATATTTGGATTCTTTTCTTTCCTCGGGAGTGAGTGTACGTTCTTTAGCGATATCATCATAGATTTTATAGATGTCAACAAATCTTGATGTTTCGTAAAGGAGTGCACGGGAAGCGTCAAGTTTCGCTTTCATTACAGCGAGCATTTCATAGACAGCGGGGAATTCGATAATAGCTTTACCGAACTGCTTTCTATCCTTAGCATAAGAGAGAGCTTCGCGATAAGCTCTTTCGCTGATACCTACGCTCTGAGCAGCGATACCGAGACGGGCACCGTTCATGAGAGCCATCACATATTTGATGAGGCCAAGACGGGGTGAACCGCAAAGTTCAGCGGGTGCATTCTTGTAAGTTAGCTCGCAAGTGGGTGAGCCTTTGATACCCATTTTGTTTTCGATACGGCGAACATCAACACCACCATTACGCTTGTCGTAGATGAACATTGAAAGCCCGCGACCGTCTTTTGTGCCTTCCTCAGAACGAGCAAGAACGAGGTGAATGTCG
>JAIDQW010000430.1 GCA_029062075.1 Paramuribaculum sp. | reverse complement strand
TTAAGCTGATGGATAGTATAAAGAATGAATAACATAAATTATGATCAAAATAATAACACTTGGAGAGATAATGCTCAGGCTCTCTCCTGCAGGGTGCAACCGTTTTGTGCAGGTAGATAGTTTTGATGTGATATGGGGCGGCGGAGAAGCTAACGTTGCTGTCAGTTGCGCCAATTACGGGCATGACGCTTATTTTGTGAGCAAACTTCCCACTCATGAGATAGGTCAGGCTGCTGTCAATGCCCTGCGCAGATACGGTGTTTGCACCGACTATATAGCACGCGGGGGTAACCGAGTTGGCATATATTACTGTGAGACAGGTGCTTCGATGCGACCCTCTAAAGTGATATACGACAGGGCTAATTCAGCAATAGCTGAGGCAGACCCGCAGGATTTTGACTTTGATGCGATTATGGAGGGAGCCGACTGGTTTCACTGGAGCGGAATCACTCCAGCTATCAGTGATAAGGCTGCCGAATTGACAAGGTTGGCTTGCGAGGCAGCCAAGCGCAAGGGGGTGACAGTAAGTTGTGATCTCAATTTCCGCAAAAAATTATGGACAAAAGAGAAGGCGCAGAGCATTATGCGACCTCTTATGAAATATGTTGATGTGTGTATAGGAAACGAGGAGGATGCGGAACTATGTCTCGGATTCAAGCCTGCTGCCGATATAGAAAATGGCGTTACTGATGCTGCCGGCTACAAAGAGATTTTCAAGGCTATGGCAGCAGAATTTGGCTTCAGGTATGTGGCATCAACACTCCGGGAATCCTTTTCTGCGACTCACAATGGCTGGAAAGCCATGATTTTCAATGGCAAGGAGTTCTATGAAAGCAAACGCTACGATATCAACCCGATTATCGACAGAGTAGGCGGTGGGGACTCATTCTCCGGAGGGTTGATTCACGGTCTGTTGACTATGGATTCACAGGGGGAGGCACTGGAATTTGCTGTCGCGGCATCCGCTCTGAAACAGACCATTCCCGGCGATTTCAATCTCGTTTCAGCAGATGAGGTTAAAGCTCTTGCTGGCGGTTCGGCTAACGGAAGAGTACAGCGTTAATTATAAGTTGATTAAGATGGCTAAGTTTGATAAAATTTCAGTGTTGAATAAAATGGCGCAGGCTCCTATGGTTCCTGTATTTTACCACAGCGATGCTGAAGTGGCATGCAATGTTGTAAAAGCCTGTTATGAAGGCGGAGTAAGAGTGTTTGAATTTACAAACCGTGGAGACTTTGCTCAGGAAGTTTTTGCGCAAGTAGTCAAATTTGCATCAAAAGAGTGCCCGGAAATGGCGGTTGGAGTAGGCTCGGTTGTGGAACCGGCAACTGCTGCTCTGTACATTCAGAGTGGCGCTTGCTTTGTTGTCGGTCCGTTGTTTAATCCGGCTGTGGCAGCTGTTTGTAACCGCAGGGGTGTGCCTTATGTGCCCGGATGCTGTACTGTATCGGAAGTGGGGGCGGCTCAGGAGGTCGGATGTGACGTCTGCAAGGTATTCCCCGGTGATGTTCTAAGCCCAAAGTTCGTAAAAGGGTTGCTCGCCCCGATGCCTTGGAGCAAGCTCATGGTAACCGGTGGAGTTGAGCCTACCGAAGAAAACCTCTCTGCATGGTTCAAGGCGGGTGTTTTCTGTGTCGGTATGGGTTCAAAACTCTTCCCTAAAGAAAAGGTGACTGCAGGCGACTGGCAGTATATCACTGAAAAATGTAAATATTCGTTTAATCTAATATCACAGTTCAAGAAATGAAAAAGATAATAATGTTCGTAGCCCTCGGAGTGGCTGCTATCGCTGCAGGTGCGCAGACATCTTATTCCGTGATGCGTGCCTGTCATCCGGACGATGTGAAAAAATATGACACGGATCAGTTACGTTCGCATTTCATGATGCCGAAAGTTATGGAACAGGACAAAATAAATCTTACATATTCGATGTATGACCGTATTATTTTCGGCGGAACCGTGCCTGTAAATAAAACTGTTGTTCTGGAAACAATTGATCCTCTTAAAGCGGAATATTTTCTTGAACGCCGTGAACTTGGAGTTATAAATATCGGAGGTGACGGAATTGTATCTGTTGATGGTAAGGATTATGAACTCCGGTTTAAGGATGCGCTTTATGTGGGCAGAGGTAATAAAAATGTCACATTCCGCTCAAAGGATTCCGCCAATCCGGCAAAGTTCTACATCAATTCAACACCCGCGCACAAGGAATATAAAACACAGCTGATTACCATTGACGGAAGAAAAGGGTCGATAAAGGCTAACAGTTTCACAGCGGGTAAAATGGAGGATAGCAATGATAGAGTTATCAATCAGCTGATTGTTGCAAATGTGCTTCAGGAGGGTCCTTGCCAGTTGCAGGTGGGGCTCACTGAGCTTAAGCCTGGTTCTGTTTGGAATACGATGCCCGCGCACACTCCCGACCGCCGTGTCGAGGCTTATTTCTATTTCAATGTACCTGAAGGAAATGCTATATGTCATCTTATGGGAGAGCCGCAGCAGGAGCGTCTCATTTGGTTGCACAATGAGCAGGCTGTAATGTCACCCGAATGGTCTATCCATGCTGCTGCCGGAACCTCTAACTATATGTTCATCTGGGGTATGGGTGGAGAAAACCTTGACTATGGCGATATGGACAAGGTTTCTTACACAGAAATGAAATAAAGTAGCATACACATATTATAATATATAGAGACTGCTCCGTTATATAGTTGACGGGGCAGTCTCTTTCTTATGGTTATTTGGATGCATCTGAAAACAATGTTTCCTAATTATACCTCTGCAGGCTGTTTTGGTAAATCATAGATTATTTTGTACTTTTGTGGCATTATTGACTTCATATATTAATGTCAATCTGAATTTATATAAGAAATCACAATATTTTTTATGGCTACAACTGCTGATTTTAAAAACGGAATGTGCCTCGACATCGATGGCAACTACTTCTTTATCGTTGAATTCCTACACGTTAAGCCCGGTAAAGGTCCGGCTTTTGTGCGTACTAAACTCAAAAACGTTAAAACCGGTCGTGTGATTGACAAAACATGGAACAGCGGTGTTAAAGTTGACGAAGTTCGTATTGAGCGCCGTCCTTATCAGTACCTGTACAAGGATGATATGGGCTACAACTTCATGCACACAGAAACATTCGAGCAGGTCGCTCTCCCCGGAGAAAGCATCGAAGGCGTGCAGTTCCTCAAGGAAGGTGACATTTGCGAAGCTATGGTTCATGCTGCATCTGACACTATTCTTACCTGCGAGATGCCTACAAGTGTTGTTCTCGAAATCACTTACACCGAGCCCGGTATCAAAGGTGACACAGCAACAAATACTCTTAAGCCGGCTACTCTCGAAACCGGTGCAGAGGTGCGTGTACCCCTTTTCTGCAATATCGGTGACAAAGTTAAAATTGACACCCGCGATGGTTCTTATGTAGAACGTATCAAGGCTTGAGTAACATCAATTAATAATAATCAAACAGTGTCCGCAATCCACAAGAATTGCGGACACTTGTTTTTTTATTGTTTATAGTGTAACTTTGTAGCATTGCAGTGCAATTCCAATTAATAACAGATATAACCATGAATTTCAAACAAATTCTCATCACAGTAGCCGCTGCTTCGGTTATAAATGCGGTACCGGCTGCTGCTCAGGTAGATTTGAACTCACAGCGCAAAGAGGTGCAGAGCTATCTGAAAGTACCCGGAAACAAAGTTGACCACAAGGGTATTATCATAAATCCTACTCCGCATAAGCTCACCGTGGATTCCACAACTACTGTAAATATTGCCGCCGGATTCAAGCCGGATGCAAAATTTTTAGCTGATTTCGCTGGAGACTTCACCACTCTGAATATTCCCAACTCACCTAAAGGGCTCAAAATAAAAGCAGATTTTGGAGATAAAGCTGCTGCAAAGGCTGGTGTGAAGGCGGTAAAAGGTGCTTATTCACTGAACGTTGGCAAGAATGGTGTCAAGATTTCGGCATTTGATAAATCAGGCGTATTCTATGCTCTTCAATCTCTGAGGCAGATACTTGACAGCCCTATAGCCAGCGACGGTTCTATACCGGCTATTTCAATTAATGACTATCCTGATCTGCCATATAGAGGTGTTGTTGAAGGATTCTATGGAAATCCCTGGAGTCATGAGGTTCGCATGTCATTGATTGATTTCTATGGCAAAAATAAGATGACAGACTATATTTTCGGTCCGAAAGACGATCCCTACCATAGCTCTCCATATTGGAGACTTCCTTATCCGGAAGATCAGGCAAATAAAATTAAGGAGCTTGTTGAAGCTTGTAAGAAAAACCACGTCAATTTCGTTTGGGCAATCCATCCGGGACAAGATATTCGCTGGGATAAGGCGGACTATGACAGCTTGGTGGGGAAACTTAATATGATGTATGACCTCGGCGTGCGCTCATTTGCTATCTTCTTTGACGATATAAGTGGTAAAGGTGCTGATTCAAAAATGCAGACTCAGCTCCTCAATGACCTGACAAACGACTTTGTCAAGGCTAAGGGCGATGTAACTAATCTTATGATTTGCCCCACTGACTATACAGAACTCTGGGCTAACCCCAAACCCACCGGACAACTTGCTGTTTATGGCGAAACACTCAATCCCGATGTTGAGGTGTTCTGGACCGGAAAAGTAGTTTGCAGTGACCTTACTCCATCTACTCTTGAGTTTGTGAACTCCCGAATCAAGCGTCCCGCTCTGTTCTGGTGGAACTTCCCTGTTACTGACTACTGCCGCAATATCCTTCTTCAGGGTCCCGTATATGGTCTTGATACCAGTTTGACTGTTAAGGATGTTGCCGGTATTGAGAGCAATCCGATGGAGCACGGCGAAGCAAGCAAGCTGGCTCTTTATGGTGTAGCTGACTATGCTTGGAATGTTGCTGACTATAATCCTATTGACAACTGGGAGCGTGGTCTGGTAAACATTGCGCCTGAAGCGGCTGAGGCTTACAGATTGTTTGCCATTCATTCTGCTGACACACAAACCGGTTATCGCCGTGACGAGTCTTGGGAAACAACTACTTTCCCTTACAATGACTATACCCCGGAGCAATTTGAGGCACTTCGCAAGGAGTTTAACAATATCGTCAAGGTGCCTCAACAGATGCAGAGCATTTCAAACAAAGCGCTCCTGGCTGAAATCAATCCTTGGCTGACTGAATTTGGAAAACTGGGTGAAAG